>JBAPWR010000280.1:0-3490 GCA_049283775.1 Thiobacillus sp. | reverse complement strand
GAATCAATCCACAAACAAAACCCCGTAAAAGATTTATATTAATACTACTTTATCTTCTTAATATGACAAGGAGACGTCGAGCTTCAGGCCTGGCAATCATGGCGCCAGCCGGAAGCCGTTGTCACTGCGCTGATGGTCAATTGCTCGCCTATTCGTTTTGCGCGCCGAAACAGAGCATTGAGAGGGCATGTCCGGACACGGCTAGCCGAAGGTCAGCCCCATCGACTCGCGCACGTCGCGCATGGTGTCGCGTGCCAGTTCCTGCGCTTTTTCGCAGCCGTCGGCCATGATGCTGCGCACCTGATCGGGGCTTTCTTCGTAGACCTGCGCCCGCTCGCGGATGGGGGCGAGTTCCCGCAACACCGCTTCAACGACCGGCTGTTTGCATTCCAGGCAGCCGATTCCCGCGCTGGTGCAGCCCTGAGTGACCCACTGCCGCGTGTCGTCGTCCGAATAAACCAGGTGGAATTGCCACACCGGGCAGTTGGCAGGATTACCCGGGTCAGTGCGGCGCACCCGCGCCGGGTCGGTCGGCATGGTGCGGATCTTCTTCGTCACCGTCTCCGGGTCCTCGCGCAGGGCGATGGTGTTGTTGTAGGACTTGGACATCTTCTGCCCGTCGAGGCCGGGCATTTTCGAAGCCTCGGTGAGCAGGGCTTCGGGTTCGGCGAGGATCATCTTTCCGGAGCCCTCGAGGTAGCCGAACAGGCGTTCGCGGTCGTTCATCGACAGGTTCTGGGCGTCGTTGAGCAGCGCCTGCGCCGATTCCAGCGCTTCCTCGTCGCCGTTCTGCTGGTAGGCGATGCGGCACTCCTCGTAGACCCGGGCCTTCTTCGAGCCGAGCTTCTTCACTGCGGCCTGGGCTTTTTCCTCGAAGCCGACTTCGCGGCCGTAAAGGTGGTTGAAACGGCGGCAGATCTCGCGGGTGAACTCGATATGCGGCACCTGGTCCTCGCCCACCGGCACCAGGTTGGCGCGGTAGATCAGGATGTCGGCGCTCTGCAGCAGCGGATAGCCGAGGAAGCCGTAGGTCGACAGATCCTTTTCGCTGAGCTTCTCCTGCTGGTCCTTGTAGGTCGGCACCCGCTCGAGCCAGCCCAGCGGCGTCATCATCGACAGCAGCAGGTGCAGTTCGGCGTGCTCGATCACCTGCGACTGGACGAACAGGGTCGCCTGAGCGGGATCGACCCCGGCGGCGAGCCAGTCGACCACCATGTCGCGGACGTTGTCCTCGATGGCCTGCGGTGCGTCGTAATGCGTCGTCAGGGCATGCCAGTCGGCGACGAAAAACAGGCACTGGTATTCGTTCTGCAGGCGCAGCCAGTTTTTCAGCACACCGTGATAGTGGCCAAGATGCAATCGCCCGGTGGGGCGCATGCCGGAGAGGACGCGGTCTGAATACATGTCAGGGGTCGGGGTTCAGGTTCGGGATTCAGTGTTCAGCCGAGCACGATCTGGATCAGTGCCAGCAGTTTCATGGTTTCGAGTCCGCTCAGCATCGCGATCAGCCCCAGGAAGAGGGAGATCAGCGGCCACAGGATCGTGCCGAGCAGCCCGGTGAACAGCAGTCCGAGCAGGATGAAGAGGCCGTAAGGCTCGAGCTTGGAAAACTGCCAGGCGGCCTTGCGCGGCAGCAGACTGACGGCAATGCGACCACCGTCGAGCGGCGGCAGCGGAATCAGGTTGAGCGCCATCAGGATGACGTTGATGAACACGCCAGCCGCCCCCATCAGTACCAGCGGGGTGCTGGCGAAACCGCTGCCGAGCGCCAGCCCGAGCTGGATCATCAGCGCCCAGAACACGGCCATGATGAGGTTCATCCCGGGGCCGGCTGCCGCAACCCATAGCATGTCCTGTTTGGGCCGGCGCAGCTGGCTGAAATTGACTGGCACCGGCTTGGCCCAGCCGAACAGCAGCGCCCCGCCGCCGAGCAGTTTGCTGGCGACGAGGATGGTCAGCGGCACGATGATGGTGCCCACCAGATCGATGTGCTTGAGCGGGTTGGCGGTGACGCGGCCGAGCATCCACGCCGTGGTGTCGCCGAAGTAGCGCGCGACGTAGCCGTGCGCGGCCTCGTGCAGGGTGATTGCGAAAATCACCGGCAGGGCGAAGATGGCGATTTTCTGGATCAGGGTGAGGTCCATGTGCCTGTGCTCAGGACTCGAAATCGCTGGCGTCGCCCTTGCCGTAGCGCAGCACGGCCGGGGTGTCGGTGGTCAGGTCGACCACGGTGGTCGGGGTCAGGCCGCAGGCGCCGCCGTCGATCACCAGGTCGACCAGATGCTCGAGGCGGTCGCGGATTTCCCACGGTTCGGTGAGCGGCACGTCCTCGCCGTAGAGCAGCAGCGTGGAAGAGAGGATGGGCTCGCCGAGTTCGGCCAGCAGGGCCTGGACGATGCCGTGCTCGGGAACGCGCAGGCCGATGGTGTCGTGCTTCTTGTGCAGCAGCCGCTTGGGGACTTCGCGGGTGCCGCGCAGGATGAAGGTATAGGGGCCGGGGGTATGCGACTTGAGGATGCGGAACTGGGTGTTGTTGACCTGGGCATAGCGCCCCAGCTCCGACAGGTCGCTGCATACCAGGGTGAGGTCGTGGCCACTGTCGAGGCCGCGGACACTGAGCAGGCGCGCGGCGGCTTCCTTGTCGCCCACCTGGCAGCCGAGGGCATAGCAGGAGTCGGTTGGATAGACGATCACACCGCCCTGCTTGAGTATCTGGACGGCCTGCTGGATCAGGCGCGGTTGCGGATTGTCGCTGTGGATGTTGAAGAACTGGGCCATGAGTCGTGTCCGTTCAGGTTGTCGCTGCGAGCTTGGGCGCTGTCTGTTTCAGGGCGATTTCAGGCCACGACGCCCATACCGGCCGGCAGTAATGCGGCAAGGCAGGCAGGCGGCCGAGGTCGACACCTTCGCCCGGTGCATGGAAGTCGGCGCCGCGCGAGGCCAGCAGGCCGAATGCCCGTGCCAGATCGGCGAACTTGCCGTACTCGGAAGGATGATGGCTGCCGGTCACGACCTCGATCCCCTCGCCGCCCAGCGCCCGGAATGCGTCGAGCAGCAGGTGCAGCTCGCGCGCGTTGAAGGCGTAGCGCCCCGGATGGGCAATCACAGCCATGCCGCCGCTGGCGCGGATCCAGCCGACGGCATTCTCGAGGGAAGTCCACTGGTGCTCGACATAGCCGGGTTTGCCGCGGGTGAGAAAGCGCCTGAAAGTGGTGCGCAAGTCGGGAGCATGGCCCTGTTCGACCAGCCAGCGGGCAAAGTGGGTGCGGCCGATGATCTGCTTGTTGGCAGCATGGCTGCTGGCACCTTCGAAAGCCCCCTTGATGCCGGCGGCCGCCAGTTCATCGGCCATGCGATGGGCGCGCTCGGTGCGTCCGGCGCGGATTGCCTGCAGTCCGGCAGCAAGTTCAGGATGGCCGGGATCGATACGCAGGCCGACGATATGCACCGTCTGCCGGCCCCAACTGACCGAAATCTCCACCCCCGAAAT
>JBAPWR010000279.1:0-4351 GCA_049283775.1 Thiobacillus sp. | reverse complement strand
CCCGACAAGCGTGATCAGCCGTTCCCAGCCGCGCGGCTCGACGCCGGGCGCGAACACCCGCAGCAGGTCATCGTCGCTGCAGCCGAACACCGGGCTCTTCAGCACGTGCGCCAGCTTCAGGTCGGCGTGCGGCAGCAGCAGGGTTTCGATCAGCGCGATCACGTCCTGCGCCTCAAGTGCGTGCAAAAGGCCGCCGCGGCGTGAGGTGATGAAGGGGATGCCGGCGGCTTCCAGTTCGCGCTCGTACAGATGCAGGTGGGTGCGTTTCCGCACCAGTGCCATGACGTCACCAGGACGCGCCGCACGCAGGGCGCCTGTTTTTTTGTCGGCGACCCCCCAGCGTCCCAGCACCTCATCGCGCAATACCCGGGCGAACTGCCGCGCTTCTGCGTGTACGGCGCGGTCGTCGGCTTCCGGCTGAGGCGTGGTCAGCGGGTTGCGCATAGGACTCCACGCGTGGCCGCAGGCTGCGTAGTGGATCGGAGTCCCCGCGTGGGAGGGCCCGTCGGCCGCTTCGGCCTGGGCTTTTTCCACCTTGACCGGCAGGCAGCGCAGCGCGCCCGGGCGGTGTTCGTTATCCGGCGCGTGCGTGTGCTCGGCAAAACCCGCGGCGCCGGAGAACACCGGGTTGATTGCCTTCACCACGTCCGGCGCCAGCCGCCGTGTCATGTCGGTGCTGAAACGCGCGGCGTTGAAATGCGCGCGCAGAAATTCCGCCGCCGCATCGAACACCCGGGCCTCGCCGCGGCGGAAACGGTAGATCGCCTGCTTGGGGTCGCCCACCATGAACACCGTCATCGGGCTATCGGCGCCCCGCGCCTCCAGAAGCCAGGTCGACAGAGCCTGCCATTGCAGCGGGTTGGTGTCCTGGAATTCATCGAGCAGCAGGTGCCGATAGCGCGCGTCCAGCTTCAGTGCCAGCGCCGGTGCGTGCTCCTCGCTGCGCAACAGGCGGCAGGCCTGCCATTCGGCGTCGGCGAAGTCGATCACCCCCTGCTGTGCCTTGGCGTCCTGATAGGCCTCCAGCAACGCGTGGCCGAGCAGCAGGCCGTGGCGATTGAGTGCCCAGATGCGCTGGTCGGCCTGGATCGCGGCGATGGTTTCGAGCGCCGCTTCCAGCGTGTCGAGGTCGCGCAGGTAGGTGCCAAGCTCCGCGCCGAGTGCTTTTTCCAATTCCCTGGTCGCCTGCTTCTTGCGCCGCTTGCCCGCCGTCATCAGGTGCTTCATCAGTGCGGCATGCGCGTCGTCAGGCGACAGATCCAGGCTGCGCTGAATTTCCGGCGCGCGATCGCGCTCGCTCTTGCCACCTTTCTCCAGCGCCAGACCCACCCGTTTCACCCGCGCCGCCATCAGTTCGTCGGCCCAGAAGGCCGCCACCGGATCGATGTCCAGATCATGATGAAGGCCGGGCCGCAGCTGTTCCAGCGCGTGGGCCACCGGGTCGGCTGCCTCGTCCGTATACGCCCACCATTCCGCACGGGCATCGACAAAATGCTTCAGCAATGCGCGCAGATTGTGCTCACCGATGTCGGCCAGCAAGGCCAGCAGCGCCGCACCTTCAGGCGAATCCGGTGCCGCGGCCCATTTCGCCAGCAAACGGTCGCGTACCTCGTCCTGCAGCTGGCGGGTGCGCTCCAGCAGCGGCGCCCCCCATGGCAGCCCGGCTTCCAGCGGCGCGCGTTTCAAGAGATCGAGAAACCAGCCGTGGAAGGTCGTCACCGTCGGCCCCGGCTGCGCGGTCAGCACCGTTTCCAGCAGCGCACGCGCACGCGGCAGCAGCGCCTCGATCTCGCCATCCGGCACTGCCCGATCGCGCAGGAATTTCCGTACCGCCGCGTCGTCCGCCAGCGCCAGCAACTGCAGCCACTCGTGCAGGCGCTCGGTCATCTCCTGCGCCGCCTTGCGGGTGAAAGTGATCGCCAGCAATTCCGAGGGTTCGGCCCCCGCCAGCAGCAGCCGCAGCATGCGCGACACCAGGAGCCAGGTCTTGCCGCTGCCGGCGCAGGCCTCGACCACCACCGAGTGGAAGGGATCGAGCGCGGTGGCGGTGTCGAGCGATTCACCCATGCCACATTCCTTTGCGGCAAAGCCCGCGCGCTTCGCAGTATTTGCACACGCTGTCGATGCCGTGGGCGGGTAGTGCGGCATGTTGGGCAATGGCTTCGAGCAGTGCCGGCAGGCGCAGGCTGATGGCGGCGACGTCGGTTTCGCCGTCCAGCTCGAGCGCGGCGACGGGTGTTTCGTTGATTGGCAGGTAGGCGGCGGCGGCTTCGCACAGCCAGGCGTAGAAGGGCAGCTGCACGGCTTCATCCGGTGTCTTGAGTTTCATTTTCAGGCCTTGCGCGGCGCTGGTCTTGTAGTCGATCACGTAGCGGGCTTCGCCTTTGGCATCGACGCGGTCGACGCGGCCGTGCAGGGTGATTTCGCCCAGGCCTTCGACGGCGTGCGGCATCGAGAAATCGGTTTCGCCGGATTCGTAGCGCCAACCCTGCGACGCATGTGCCAGCCAGGCGTCGATGTAAGCGGGCTGGATCTTGTTCCAATGGCTCGCCCAGGCAGCGGCGGTGTACGCGGGCAGCGCGGCGAACTCCGTGGCGGAAAGGGCGTTCAACCGGGCCAGCGCGGCGTCGCGCTCGAGCGGCGGATTGCCGTCGTGAAAGGCCTTGAGGATGCGGTGTAGCGCGTTGCCGTAGTCGCTTTTGTCGAGTGCTTCGTCGGCTTCGTCGAGTTCGCGGATGCCGAGTACGCTGCGCGCGAAAAAGCGATAGGGGCAGTCGATCAGGGTCTGATAGGCAGTGGGCGAATAATGGCGCGGCAACTGCGTCGCCGATACCGTCGGCGCAGGCTGCACGCAGGCGTCGGGCAGGGGGCTCGCCTGCGTGGGCGGTGCGCCGAGGTTTTGCGTGGGCAGATCGGTTCCCCACGCGGCCCGGTGCAGTGCCTGCAAACGCAGCACCAGCGGCGAGGCGGGATTGGGTTCGTCGTCGTGCCAAGCCTGCCAGCTAAGGAGCGCAGGCCCCTGGATCAGCAGTTGTATCAGGTCGGCGGTGGCGGCATCAGCTTCATCGCCTGCGGTCGACAGGCCCAGTTGCGCGCGGGTCGCTTGGGAAAACAGCCCGGGGGCTGGGTGTGCGGGCAGGTGGCGGGCGTCGGCGCCGATCACCGCCACGGCGTCGAACAGGCGCCCGCGCGCAGCGGGCAGCGAGGTCAGCACGATGGGGCTGGCGACGCTGGCGTCGATGAAGCTGGACGACTCCAACGCCAGGCTGAGCCAGCGCCGCCATTCGCCGAAACCGTATTTCTCGCGGTCGTCTGCCAGATCACGGCGCAGGGTGTCGAGGGCTTCGAGCAAACTTGCGCCGGCGGCGTCGGCCTTGAGCGGCGCGAGTGCAGCCAGACTGGCGAGGCTGTCGGTCAATCGTCCCAACCAAACGGCAAGCGGTGCACGGCGCTGTTCGAATCCCTGGCGGGCGTCGAACAGTGCGGCGAGCCAGACCGGCAGCGCGCCGAATTCGCGCTGTGCCAGCCGCCGGATATCCGCCATCCCATGCGACACCCCGTGCCGGCGCAGCGCCAGTTCGAAAGCGAGCACCTGATCCTGGCGCGCGGCGGGCTCGCCAAGCACGAAAGGGGATTTCAGCAGGTCGAGCAGCTCGATGTGGGGAAAGTCGCTCGCCACACACTCCAGCCAGCGATCGACCACTGCGGCGGCGGCGGTGGTCGATAGCGTCCAGCCGGTTTCGTCCGCCACCAGCACATCCATGCGCTCGAGCAGCGCACGCACCCGGCGCGCGGTCTGGCGGTCGAGCGCGATCAGCGCGAGCTCGCGTCTGCCTTCATTGAGCTGTGCCGCGACCCAGGTGGCGACAGCGCGCGCTTCGGCTTCCAGGTGCGGGGCGGGGCTGAGCGTGATGCGTCCCTGCAGCGGCGACGCGGGGATGCGCCGGGCGAGGGCGGCGGCGCGGTCGCGCAGCGGCGGATCGGTGAGCTGCCAGGCCTGTCGCAGGGCATCGGCCGCGGGATCATCGGCCTCCGGCTCGAACAGGGCGAGGGGAGCGTGTTCGGCGCAGCGTGCGAGAAACTGCTTCTCCACCGCGGTAAGGGTGCCCAGGGCGTAGCCGTAAATCGGTTGCGGAGCTTCTGCGATCTGTCCGAGCAGCCGGTCGAGCGCGCGCCCATAGTGCGCCTGCGGGTCGTGGCCATCGGTGTTGAGTGCCCGCCAAACGGCCTCGATTAAAGCGGTTTCGCGGTCGAGCGCCTCGGGATGCAGCGCGCGGATCCGCGATCCGATCTCGCCGCCCAGCCGTGCGGCGGACAGTTCGTCGGCCAGTTGCAGCAATTCGCCGGCAAG
>JBAPWR010000278.1:0-6880 GCA_049283775.1 Thiobacillus sp. | reverse complement strand
TCGTCGACGACGCGTGGGGTGCGCCGGTCGATCCGCAGAAAGTGCGCGACGCCTTCAAGGCCAACCCCGACGCGAAAATCCTCGCCTTCGTCCATGCCGAGACCTCGACCGGTGCGCAGTCGGATGCCGCGACTCTGGCGAAAATCGCGCAGGAAGCCGGCGCACTGACCATCATGGACTGCGTTACCAGTCTCGCCGGCACGCCGGTCCTGCTCGACCAGTGGGGGATCGACGCAACGTATTCCGGCAGCCAGAAATGCCTGTCGTGCACCCCGGGGCTGTCGCCGGTGTCGTTTTCCGACCGCGCCATCGAACGCCTCAAGGCGCGGACCACGCCGGTACAGAGCTGGTTTCTCGACCTGAATCTGGTGCTCGGCTACTGGCAATCGGCCGCCAAGCGCACCTATCACCATACCGCGCCGGTCAACCCGATGTACGGCTTGCACGAAGCATTGGTGATGCTGGAAGAGGAAGGCCTGGAAAACGCCTGGACACGCCACCGCACGATGCACGAAAAACTCAAGGCGGGCCTCGAGGGCATGGGTCTGCAATACGTGGTCGAGGAATCCGCGCGCCTGCCGCAGCTCAACTCGATCTACGTGCCCGAAGGCGTCGACGAGGCGGCGATCCGTACCCGGCTACTGAACGAATTCAACCTCGAAATCGGCGCCGGCCTCGGCGACATGGCCGGCAAGATCTGGCGCATCGGTCTGATGGGGTATTCGGCGAAGCAGCAAAACATCGACACCTGCCTCAAGGCGCTGGGAGCCTGCCTGCCCTGACGGGGCGCGGCGAGGTTTGCAGGACCCTGTGGCAGAAAGCCCGCGAGAAGCGGGCTTTCCTATTAAGTGATCCAGCTTGCCTGGGCGATCCAGGGCGGTTTCAGCTGCCTTGGTCCGGCCGCCTTTTCTCCAGCACTCGGGTCGCCAGCACCTGGTCGACCCGGTTGCGGTCGACGTCCACCACCTCGAATTCCCAGTCCGCCCAGGCGAAACGTTCCGCCTTGCGAGGGATGCGCCCCAGCGAGGCGAGCACGAAACCACCGACGGTATGGTAGTTGCCCAGCGACTCCTGCGGCACCTGGCGGATTTCCAGCTTGTCCTTCATTTCGTCGATGGGCAGCAGGCCATCGAGCAGCCATGAGCCATCGGGACGGCGCACCGCCAGCGAATCCTCGACAGCGTCGTCCTGGGGCAGCATGTCGCCGACCAGCGAGTACATCAGGTCGTCCAGCGTCACGATGCCTTCAGTCAGGCCGAACTCGCTGACCACCATGGCGAAGGTGGCCCGCTGCTGGCGGAAGGTCCGCAACAGGTCGATGAGCTTGAGGCTGGACGGAACGAACAGGGGCGCCTCGAGAGGCAGTTCGGCGAAATCGATTTCGCCCTCCATCGCGGCCTTGAGGATGTCGTGGCTCTCGGCGATGCCGATCACCTGCTGCAGGTCACCCTTGCAGATGGGCAACTGGGAATGCGGCGCCTCCCGCAACAGGCGCAGGTTGTGCTCGCGCGCGGAAAGCAGGTCGATCCAGGCGACGTCCGATGCCGGGGTCATGATGGTCGCCAGGCGCCAATCCTCGAGGCGCAGCACGTTGCCGAACAGCTGGCTTTCTTCCGGGGCGATGGCGCCTGCCCGTTCCCCCTCGTCGACGAAGGCGAGGATGTCTTCCATGCTGGTCATCGCCGGCGCCGAGCGGATCGGCAACAAGGCCAGCACCCGGTCCGCGACGAATGACAGGAAGTGGATCGCCGGCGACAGTACCCTGATGAAGACCGACATGGCCGGCGCGCAGGCAGCCGCCACTTTTTCCGGATGCGCAAGCGCGATCCGCTTCGGCACGATTTCGCCGAGGATGATGGAGACCGCCGTGACGATCACGATGGTGACGGAAAACGCGATGGCCTCGTGCCAGCCTGCGAGTCCGGGCAGCACTGTCCCGATGACCGACCCGATCGAGGCCGATAGTGCCGACTCGCCGTAAATACCCATCAGCAGGGCAGCCGCCGTGATGCCGGTCTGGCTTGCGGCCAGCAGCCGGCTGGGGTGCTCCTTGATGGCCAGCGCGGTGGCGGCCCCGCCGTCACCCGCTTCGGCGAGCTGGATGAGACGCCCCCGGCGCGCGGAGGCGAGGGCCATTTCCGCGAGAGAAAATATTCCGGAAAGCAGAATGAGGAAGATCAGGATCCACAAGGCATTCATGATCGGGGGCTGGACAGGGATGAGGAAAACGATTCTACATGGCCGGTCGATGAGCTTCATGGACGGGACAAACGACAAGGCCCGCCGGTTGGCGGGCCTTGTCGGGCAAGCGCGTACGGCAGGTCAAAGTCCCAGCCGTTGCCAGATAGTCGTGCTCGGCCCCGCCTGGTTCATGGTGTAGAAGTGCAGCCCCGGCGCGCCGCCGGCGAGCAGGCGGTCGCACAGCTCGGTCACCACATCCAGCCCGAAGGCGCGCAGCGACGGCAGGTCGTCGCCGAAGGTTTCCAGCCGCTTGCGCAGCCAGCGCGGAATCTCCGCACCGCAGGCGTCGGAGAAGCGCGCCAGCTGCACGTAGTTGCCGATCGGCATGATGCCCGGGACGATCGGGATCTCGACGCCGAGATCGCGCGCGCTCTCGACAAAGTGGAAATAGGCGTCCGCATTGAAGAAATACTGCGTGATCGCCGAGTCGGCTCCGGCGTCGACCTTGCGCTTGAAATTTCGCAGATCCTCGGTGAACGAACGCGCCTGCGGATGGACTTCCGGATAGGCCGCCACCTCGATCTCGAACCAGTCGCCGGTTTCCTTGCGGATGAAGGCCACCAGTTCGTTGGCGTAGTTGAATTCACCCGCGTCCATGCTGCCGGAAGGCAGGTCGCCACGCAGCGCGACCAGATGACGGATGCCCTGGCTTTTATATTCGCTGAGGATGTCGCGGATGCTCTCTTCGGTCGAGCCGATGCACGACAGGTGGGGTGCAGCCTCCGAGCCGTCGGCCTGGATCTCGAGCACGGTTTCCAGGGTGCGGTCGCGGGTCGAACCGCCGGCACCGAAAGTGACGGAAAAGAACTTTGGATTGAGCTGCGCCAGCTGCCTGCGCGTGGCGCGCAGCTTGTCGGCACCTTCCGCTGTCTTGGGCGGAAAGAATTCAAAACTGAAAGTACGTTCGGTCATGTTCTGTCCCTGCTTTGCTGATCGGGAATGAGGCTGGAGAGCGCCCAGGCGATCACCCCGTAGAGAATCGCGCCGAACACCGCAGAGCCGAATCCCGCGACCTGGAATCCCGGCAGCAGCGCGCTGGCGAGCCAGAACAGCAGGCCGTTCAGCACCAGATAGAAAATCCCCAGCGTCAGCAATGTGATCGGCAGGGTGAGGATCGCCAGCACCGGCCGCACCAGGGTATTGATGAAACCCAGCAGCAGCGCGGCGAGCAGCGCCGCGCCGAAGCCCGACACCTGGATCGAGGGCAGCAGCCAGGTCACCGCCAGCAGGGCGACGGCGTTGAGTATCCACAGCAGCAGCAGACGCATGGCGGGCTCCTTGGGATGAGATCGATCAGTAGCGGTACTGATCGGCTTTGTAGGGGCCCTCTTTCGGCACGCCGATGTAGGCCGCCTGCTGGTCGGTCAGCTCGGACAACTGGGCATTGAGCTTCTTCAGCTGCAGGCGCGCGACCTTCTCGTCGAGGTGCTTCGGCAGGGTGTAGACGCCGACCGGATACTTGCCGGAATCGCGCTCCTGCCACAGTTCCATCTGCGCGATGGTCTGGTTGGCGAAGGAGGAACTCATGACGTAGGAGGGGTGGCCGGTGGCGCAGCCGAGGTTCACCAGGCGTCCCTTGGCCAGCAGGATGATGCGGCGGCCGTCGGGGAAGATCACGTGGTCGACCTGCGGCTTGATCTCTTCCCACTGATACTTCTCGATCGACGCGACATCGATCTCGTTGTCGAAGTGGCCGATGTTGCAGACGATCGCCTGGTCCTTCATCTTCACCATGTGGTCGTGGGTGATGACGTGGTAGTTGCCGGTGGCGGTGACGAAGATGTCGGCCTTGTCGGCGGCATATTCCATGGTCACCACGCGGTAGCCTTCCATCGCCGCCTGCAATGCGCAGATCGGATCGATCTCGGTCACCCACACCTGGGCCGACAGGGCACGCAGCGCCTGGGCGCTGCCCTTGCCGACGTCGCCGTAGCCGGCGACCACGGCAATCTTGCCGGCGACCATGACGTCGGTGGCGCGCTTGATGCCGTCGACCAGCGACTCGCGGCAGCCGTACAGGTTGTCGAATTTGGACTTGGTGACCGAATCGTTGACGTTGATCGCGGGAATCTTCAGATCGCCCCGCTCGTGCATCTGGTAGAGGCGATGCACGCCGGTGGTGGTCTCCTCGGTCACGCCCTTGATCTGCGCAAGACGGGTGGAATACCAGGTCGGATCCTTGGCGAGTTTGGCCTTGATCGCGGCGTAGAGAATCTGCTCTTCCTCGCTCCCGGGATTGGCCAGAACGCCGATGTCCTTCTCGGCCTTGGCGCCGAGGTGCAGCAGCAGCGTGGCGTCGCCGCCGTCGTCGAGGATCATGTTGCTGTATCCGCCGTCGGCCCATTCGAAGATGCGATGGGTATAGTCCCAGTAGTCTTTCAGCGACTCGCCCTTGACTGCGAACACCGGCACGCCGTCCTTGGCGATGGCAGCAGCGGCATGATCCTGGGTCGAGAAGATGTTGCAGGAAGCCCAGCGCACCTCGGCGCCAAGTGCGGTCAGCGTCTCGATCAGCACCGCGGTCTGGATGGTCATGTGCAGCGAACCGGTGATGCGCGCGCCCTTGAGAGGCTGCGCAGCCGCGAATTCCTCGCGGATGGCCATCAGGCCGGGCATTTCGGTTTCTGCGATGCGGATTTCCTTGCGTCCCCAGTCGGCGAGCGACAGGTCGGCGACGACGAAATCGGTGAAGTTCTGGTCAGCCACAGCGTTCATACGAAGCTCCATTGCATGTGGCCGGGAGGGCGGGGGTTGGATTCAACCCGGGCTGGCGACGGTATCGCTCACCCAACGTCCCAAACCCGGCAGGGTTGAGAAAAAAGGTGAGCGCGGTTGTTGCCTTTCCGAGCCTGGGGACGGATTAAACCGCCTCGCAGCGCTCCTCGGAAAAAAGATTATAGCCTAGCCGGCTGGGCTGCGTTTCAGGAAACTGACCAGCAAGGTGACCACGGTGAGCGGCATCACATAGCTCAGCATGATGCTGGAGAACGCCTGCAGGCTGTCGTGCTGCTGTGCTGCGAGAACAAGGTAAAGAATATAGATGGCGTAGTAGGCGAGGAACAGCACGCCTTCCCAGCGCGCGATCTCGCGCCCGGTCAGGAGGATCGGCAGGCAGGCGAAAGCGACCGCCAGCATCACCCACAGATCGAAATTACGCGCGGCCTCGGAAACCTCGAGGCCGCTTGCCGACACCACCCCTGCCGCCCCCAGCACCGCCAGCAGGTTGAAGATATTGCTGCCGACCACGTTGCCGACCGCAATGTCGCGCTGCCCGCGCAAGGCGGCGACGAGCGACGTGGCGATCTCCGGCATCGAGGTGCCCACCGCCACCACGGTGAGGCCGATGATCAGGTCACTCACCCCGAACAGCCGGGCAAATGCCACCGCCGCACCCACCAGCCAGTCCGCGCCCAGCACCAGCAGGCCAAGGCCACCCAGCACCAGCGCCACCTGAACACCCCAGTGGCGATCCCACTGGCTGGTCGGAATTTCGCTGGCAAATTCGTCCTCGGCTTGCCGTGAAGCACGTCGCGACTGCACCACGAGAAACACCGTATAGGCGATCACCAGCGCGAATAGCAGGCCGGCTTCGAAGCGGCCGATGCTGCCGTCGAGTGCCATCACCACCACCAGTAGTGAAGCACCGATCATGATCGGCACTTCCTGGCGGATGATCTGCTCGGCCACCAGCAGAGGCGCCACCAGGGCGGAAATCCCGAGGATCAGCAGGACGTTGGCGATATTGCTGCCGACGACGTTGCCGATCGCCAGATCTGGCGAACCAGACAGGGCAGCGCCGACCGAGACCGCCATTTCCGGGGCGCTGGTGCCGAACGCTACCACCGTCAGCCCCACCACCAGCGGCGAGATGCCCCACGAAACCGCCAGCCGCGAGGCGCCGCGCACCATCGCCTCGGCGCCGATGATCAAAGCCACCAACCCGAGCACGAACATCAACGCCTGCATCAGCATGTGATTACAGCCCCGCCGCGGACTTGAGTTCGCCCACCTTGTCGGTCAGCTCCCAGGTGAAATCCGGCTCGTCG
This sequence comes from Thiobacillus sp., assembly GCA_049283775.1. Lineage (GTDB taxonomy): Bacteria > Pseudomonadota > Gammaproteobacteria > Burkholderiales > Thiobacillaceae > Thiobacillus. The sequence goes on along the minus strand of JBAPWR010000278.1, from coordinate 593 downwards.
CGACCGAAGTGGCCATAGCTCGCGGTACGGGTGTAGATCGGGCGCAACAGGTCGAGCATCTGGATGATGCCCTTGGGACGCAGGTCGAAATGCGCGGAAATCAGTTCGACGATCTTGTCCTCGGGGATCTTGTTGGTGCCATAGGTTTCGACCATCAGCGAAGTCGGCCGGGCGACGCCGATCGCGTAGGAAACCTGGATCAGGCAACGCTCGGCGAGGCCCGCGGCGACGATGTTCTTCGCCACGTAGCGTGCGGCATAGGCAGCCGAGCGGTCGACCTTGGAAGGATCCTTGCCGGAGAAGGCGCCGCCGCCATGCGGCGCCGCGCCGCCGTAGGTGTCGACGATGATCTTGCGGCCAGTCAGGCCGGCATCGCCCATCGGTCCGCCGACGACGAAGCGCCCGGTGGGATTGACCAGATAGCGCGTGTCGGCGGTCAGCATGTTCTTCGGCAACACCGGCTTGATGACTTCCTCGATCACCGCCTCGCTCAGTACGCCGTGCGACACCTCAGGGTGGTGCTGGGTCGACAGCACGACGGTATCGATGGCGTGCGGCTTGCCGTCGACATAGCGGATCGAAACCTGCGACTT
>JBAPWR010000277.1:0-2058 GCA_049283775.1 Thiobacillus sp. | reverse complement strand
TGCGCCTGCATCACCGCCGGGCTGGTGTAGTTTTCCGAGGCGATCAGTTCGATGTGATCCTGCTGGCGCTGGTCTTCTTTCTGGATCGCCGCCCACAGGTCGGGATCGGTTTTGGCGAGGGTGTCTTGGCGGTTGAACATGGCAGTCGGGCAGGGCTGGAAAAGGGCGGATTTTAACCCGGAAACGGTGGTTGGACGTGCCTGAGTGTGCGGCTGACGCGTTGGCTGGCAAGGCGCGACGACGCGGCATGGCCATCCCATGCAAAGAGTAGCAACGCGGCCAGACAGCGTGCCAGGTGTGCAATCAGGTGCGTAGCGAAGCATGCACTGGATGGGCGTCATCGGAGCGGAACAATCAGTCGCCAAGTGGCCTCGCGAGGGCGGCAAGCGGTCGACCGCCGTATCCGGGTCAGTACGCGGCGGTTTGTCGAAGCGGCTCGTATAATCGGCCAAAACGGAGATGAATCCATGCAAAGACGTGATTTCCTGACGGGTGCGGGCGCCGCCGCGCTGCTGCCGCTTGGGTCAGCGCAGGCCGCGCCCGGGGAATCCAATGCGCTGCCCGCCATCCGCTGGCGCCTGGCGTCGAGCTTTCCCAAGAGCCTGGACACGATCTACGGCGCCGGGGAAACCCTGTCCAAACGCGTGGCAGCCTTGACCGGCGGCAAGTTCCAGATCCGCGTGTTCGCCGGCGGCGAACTGGTGCCGGGGCTGCAGGTGCTCGACGCGGTCGGCAACGGCACCGCCGAATGCGGCCACTCGGCCGGCTACTACTACGTCGGCAAGAACCTGGCGCTGGCCTTCGACACCGCCGTGCCCTTCGGCCTGACGGCGCGCCAGCAGAACGCCTGGATGTACGCTGGCGGCGGCATCGAGGCGCTGCGCGCGCTCTACGCGAAGTACAACGTGGTGCAGTTTCCCGGCGGCAACACCGGCACCCAGATGGGCGGCTGGTTCCGCAAGCCGATCAAGTCGCTGGCCGACCTCAAGGGTCTCAAGATGCGCATCCCCGGCATCGGAGGCCAGATCATGGCCAAGCTCGGCGCGGTGCCGCAGACCCTGCCCGGCGGCGACATCTATCCGGCGCTGGAGCGCGGCGCGCTCGATGCCGCCGAATGGGTGGGGCCGTACGACGACGAGAAGCTCGGTTTCCACAAGATCGCCAAGCATTACTACTATCCGGGGTGGTGGGAAGGCGGGCCGCAACTCTCCTTCTACGTCAACCAGGCGGCCTGGAACGCCCTGCCCGAGGTCTACCGCCAGGCCTTCGAAGTCGCCACCGCCGAAGCCAACCAGTCCATGCTCGCCGAGTACGACGCCAGGAATCCGCCGGCGCTGCTGCGCCTGGCCGGGCAGGGGGTCAAGCTGCACCCCTTCCCCAAGGACGTCATGCTCGCCGCGCGCCGTGCCACCTTCGAACTCTACGAGGCCGAGGCGAAGACCAATGCGGATTTCGCGACGATCTACCGTTCCTGGAGGCAGTTCCGCGATAAGCAGATCCAGTGGTTCAAGGTCGCCGAAGCGGCCTATGCCAACTTCAACTACTACGTGAAATAATTCCGGTAGTTGTCCTCTCCTGCCCGGCAGTACTCCCCTCTCCCGCAAGCGGGAGAGGGGGCGGGGGAGAGGGCCAGCCATTTGCCAACGTCAACTTCGCTGATTCAGCAACGAGGCACACCATGAACAAAATCGACCAACTCATCACCACCTTCGACCTCGGCCTGCGCACGGTTTTCGCCAGCCAGCATGCCGGCCGGCCCTACCCGGCCAGCGCAGCGGAAGCGCCGCTGAGCGACGCCGAGCGCGCCCAGGCCGCCGCGCTGATGCGCGTCAACCATGTCGGCGAAGTCTGCGCTCAGGCCCTCTATTCGGGGCAGGCGCTCACCGCCAAGAATGAAACGGTGCGCGTCGAGCTCGAGCAGGCCGCCAGGGAGGAAACCGATCACCTGGCCTGGTGCGAAGCGCGCATCAACGAACTCGGTGGGCGCAAGAGTCTGCTCAATCCGCTGTGGTATGGCGGCGCCTTCGGCATCGGCGTCGCCGCCGGCCTGCTCGGCGA
>JBAPWR010000276.1:0-3008 GCA_049283775.1 Thiobacillus sp. | reverse complement strand
GAGGATGCCCTGCACAAACTCCAGTACGATCTTTATTACGTCAAGAACCACAGCCTGTTCCTCGACCTGACCATCCTGTTCCAGACCGTTCAGGTCGTGTTGTGGGGCAAGGGCGTCCGTTGAACCGTGCTGTATAAACCTCATTCATGTCCGCTACCCTGACCTTGCTGGCCATCGCCGGCTACGGCCTGTCGGCCGTGGCTTACCTGGGGCTGGCCATATTGATCATCGCCAGCGGCCGGCGCCGCCCGCAGGGACGGCTGCTGGTGCTGGCCATCACCCTGACCGCGGTCTGGGGGATGGCGTCGGCGCTGACCGCCGCCGGCGGGCTCGAACCGCGCCTGGCGCTGGCCGCCGAAGTGGTCCGCAACGGCGCCTGGCTCGGCCTCTTGCTCTACATCCTCAAGCTGCGCCTGCCGACCGGCGCCCGCCTGCCGCAGCCGCTGCAGCTGATCCGCATTTTGGCCGTGCTGCTCGCCGGCGCCCTGCTGCTTTCCATCGTCCTTCCGCTGTTCGCCCCCGACCAGGCCTACGTCGCACAGTGGGCGCTCAACCTCGGCCTGGTGCTGCTGGCGCTGATCGGCCTGGTGCTGGTCGAGCAGCTCTACCGCGGCACCCGCGTCGAGGACCGCTGGTCGATCAAGTTCCTCTGCCTGGGTCTCGGCGGCCTGTTCGTCTATGACTTCTATCTCTATGCCAACGGCGCGCTGTTCCACGTGCTCGACGCCGAGACCTGGATCGCACGCGGCTATGTCATCGCCCTGATCGCGCCGCTGATCGCGGTGTCAGCGGCGCGCAACCCGCAGTGGGCGTCGCCAGTCGGACTGTCGCGCAGCATGGCCTTCCACAGTGCCAGCCTGCTCGGAGCCGGCGTTTACCTGCTGCTGATGGCCGGTGCCGGCTATTACCTGCGGCTGTTCGGCGGCGAATGGGGCACGGTGGTGCAGACCGTGTTCATCTTCGCCGCCGCCCTGCTGCTGATCCTGCTGATGTTTTCCGGCACGCTCAGGGCGCGGTTGCGGGTGTTCCTGTCCAAGCATTTCTTCAGCTACCGCTACGACTACCGCGAGGAATGGCTGAAATTCACCCGCACCCTGTCCGAGGGCCAGCCCGGCGAGCACCTGTGCGAACGCGCGACCGAAGCGCTGGCGCGGCTGGTCGAGAGCCCCGGCGGCGCACTGTGGATGAAGGAGGACAACGCCGTCTTCCGCCGCGCCAGCCACTGGAACTGGTCCGACCTCGACGGCAGCGAATCGGCCGATTCGCCATTCGCACTCTGGCTGGCGGACAAACAGTGGGTGGTCGACCTCGACGAGATCAAGGACCGCTCCGAGCTTTACGGCGACCTCGACGTGCCGGCCTGGATCGACCAGGACAAGGATGCCTGGCTGGTGGTGCCACTGGTGCTGCACGACGAACTGATGGGCTTCGTCGTCTTGAAACATTCCCTCGGCAAGCTCAGTTTCAACTGGGAAGTCAGCGACCTGCTCAAGGTCGCCGCACGCCAGGCAGCGGCGCACCTGGCGCAGATGCGCGCCTCCAACCAGCTGATCGTGGCGCGCCAGTTCGAGTCGTTCAACCGCACCACCACCTTCGTCATCCACGATCTGAAGAACCTCGTCGCCCAGCTGTCGCTGCTGCTGACCAACGCCGAGAAGCACCAGCACAACCCGGAATTCCAGGCCGACATGCTGGAAACGGTGCAAAGCGCAGTCACCCGCATGAACAAGGTGCTGGCGCAGCTGCGCCGCAGCAGCACCCAGGCATCGGCCGAGTCGGTGGCGCTGGCCGACATCCTCAACGACGCCGCCGCCAGCAAGCAGGCCTTCAAGCTGCGCCCGCAACTCGACCTGCCGCCTGCCACGCTCAGGGTGCGCGCCGACCGCGAGCGCCTCACCCGCGCCATCGGCCATCTGCTGCAGAATGCGCTGGAAGCAACCCCGCCGACCGGCCAGGTCAGCCTCGCCGCCTTCGCCGACGGCGAGCAGGCGGTCATCGAAGTGCGCGATACTGGCGCCGGCATGGACGAGGAGTTCATCCGCACCCGCCTGTTCCAGCCCTTCGACTCGACCAAGGGCGCGGGCATGGGCATCGGCGCCTACGAATGCCGCGAAACCGTGCAGGCGCTGGGCGGCACGGTGGCGGTGGAGAGCACCCCCGGCGTCGGCACCCTGTTCCGCCTGACGCTGCCGCTGGATAATCAAGCATCGAACAAGGAAATGGCCGCATGAGCGAAGCCAAGCAAAAGATCCTCCTGGTGGAAGACGACCCCGGGCTGCAGAAGCAGCTCAAATGGAGCCTCGACGATTACGAGATCGTCGTCGCCGCCGACCGCGACAACGCGATCACCCAGCTGCGCCGCCACGAACCGCCGGTGGTGCTGCTCGACCTCGGCCTGCCGCCCGACCCCGACGGCGCCACCGAGGGCCTCGCCACGCTGCAGCAGATCCTCTCGCTGGCGCCGCTGACCAAGATCATCGTCGTCACCGGCAACCTCGACCGCAGCAACGCGGTCAAGGCGATCAGCCTCGGCGCCTACGATTTCTTCCAGAAACCGTTCGAGCCCGACATCCTTAAATTAATGATCGAGCGCGCCCTGCACGTCCAGGCGCTCGAAGCCGAAAACCGCAAGCTCGCCGCAAGCCAGACACACTCCCCGCTGCAGGGCCTGATCACCTGCAGCGAACCGCTGCTCAAGGTCTGCCGCACCGTCGAGAAAGTCGCCCCGGCCAACGCTACCGTGCTGCTGCTGGGTGAATCCGGCACCGGCAAAGAAGTGCTGGCGCGCGCTGTCCACGAGTTATCGCCGCGCGCCAACAAGCGCTTCGTCGCCATCAACTGCGCCGCCATCCCCGACACCCTGCTGGAATCCGAACTGTTCGGCTACGAGAAGGGCGCCTTCACCGGCGCCGCCAAGCAGACCATCGGCAAGATCGAATACGCCAGCGAAGGCACCTTGTTCCTCGACGAGATCGGCGACCTGCCGATGCCGCTGCAGGCCAAGCTGC
>JBAPWR010000275.1:0-3597 GCA_049283775.1 Thiobacillus sp. | reverse complement strand
AAATATCTACCTACTCTCCCTATCTCGACCCGTTGGACAAGATCCTGCGTGATTTGTATGAGCAAATGATCGCTGGCCAATATCAGGGGACCGGCCAAGGGGAGGATTTGCCATTCATGGCCTTGTTCAAGCGCCATGAGCGTGACATTCCTTTTCGCGAACTTCTGCGAACCATCAATGCGACTCACCGCGAGGGCTTCGAAACCTGATCCGAGGTTGTGGTGCGTCGGGTCGGCTGGTGGAATCCGGGTTTCCAAAATGTGACGCGAGATGAGAATGCCCGGTAGCAAGCTCGTTCCCGCTTCATTGGCGTTCTCAGGCGATACTCCCTATTCGACGCTTTACCAGGATGTCTATCATTCGGCAGATGGTGGACTCGGTCAGGCACGCCATGTATTTCTGCAAGGCTGCGGCTTGCCTGGTGCCTGGGCCGGTCGTGAGACATTCACCCTGCTCGAGACAGGATTTGGAACCGGACTGAATTTCCTCGCGACATGGCTTGCATGGCGTACAGATTCAGCGCGATCGCAACGACTGCATTATCTTTCCGTAGAAAAACATCCCTTTAGCGCCGCAGATCTGCGGCGCCTGCATGCAGCATGGCCAGAGCTTGCCTCGCTATCGTCAAACCTGATCAAGCGATGGCCGCCCCTCGTTTCCGGATTTTATCGGCTCGAATTTGACGAGGGACGGGTTCAGCTGACGCTGATGCTGGGTGACGCCAGTGTTTGCCTGCCGCAGCTTGAGGCGCGTGTGGATGCGTTCTATTTGGATGGGTTTTCACCGGACCGGAATGCCGACCTGTGGCAACCCGATTTATTTGATCAACTGTCGCGGCTCGCAAATCCCGGTGCTACCGCCGCCAGCTACACTGTTGCTGCCAGTGTTCGAAACGGATTGGCACAGGTCGGGTTCAGAGTAGCGAAGCGCGCTGGGTATGGACGCAAGCGGCACTGTCTGGCTGGCGTATTCATCGAGGACAAACCAGGTTTGTCGCCTGGTCCCCGGCATGTTGCCGTGATCGGTGCAGGTGTTGCCGGTGCTGGTGTTGCGCATGCTCTGGCGAGGCGCGGCGTCGACGTCACCATTCTGGAAAGAGGCGCTGACGCAGCCAATGCAGCATCGGGCAACCCCGCGGCCGTATTCAGACCCGTCGTTTCCAGCGTAGACCATATCAGCGCCCGTCTCACGCGGGCAGCCTTTGTTCACGACCTTGCCGCGTGGCCAGAATCGGATGCAGACCTTATCAGGTCGAGCTGTGGTGTATTGCACATCGCCAAGGACGAAGCCGCTGCCGAAAAGCAAAAAGCAGCGATCGAGGCTAATCCGCTACCGGCCGATTTTGCGCGATGGGTCGATGCTTCCGAGGCCAGCGATCTTGCCGACTGGCCAATCGATCAGCCTGGTGTGCTTTTTCCTGGTGCGGGCTGGATTGTGCCTGCAAGCTTGTGCAAGGCTTGGCTGCGCCATCCGCGCATAGCGCTGCAATATGGATGCAAGGTTACGAGCATCGTGGCGGACGAAGGAAAATGGACGTTGTGCGGGGAGGGTGGCAGGTTGTTGCTGCAAGCGGATGCTGTGGTCCTGGCTAACGCACAGGACGCAATCAGCCTTGTTCCGGAACAGGGTTGGCCGTTGCAGGTCGTGCGCGGACAGATAACGCGCTTGCCGGTTGGGGTATTGCCGCAAGTGCGACGTGTCCTTGCGAGAGAGGGTTATGTTTCTCCTACACCGGACGGCCTTATCGTCGGCGCGACTTATGAGCACGACAACCTCGATACTCATCCACGACGGGAAAGCGATGAATCGAATCTCGCCCGCCTCGAGTCAATATTGCCCGGCGCCGCTGCGAACATTGATATCGAGACGGTTACCGGGCGTGCATCGCTTCGAGCGGTGCTGCCTGATCGCTTGCCCTTGCTGGGGCCGGTGAACGGTAGGCAGGGTGTCTATATCGCCGCGGGTTATGCGTCGCGCGGTGTGGTGTGGGCCGGCTTGCTCGGCGAGACGCTGACGAGCATGATGCTGCACGAACCGTTGCCCCTGGAGCGTGAAGTGGTCAATGCGATATCCCCTGCAAGGTTCAGGAATAAGCAAGTTTCTCAACAGCGAGCTAGCGGGACAGACGATTGAATCTCGCGATTCTCAATCCGAGCCAAGGGCAAAATATGTCGCTGTTAGATCGACTGACGAGCAGGTTCTGCCAATAAAAAAGCCCCACATCGCTGTGAGGCTTTCCGTATCTGGCTCCCCGACCTGGGCTCGAACCAGGGACCTGCGGATTAACAGTCCGTCGCTCTACCGACTGAGCTATCGGGGAATTGGGAAGCGCGAATTCTAGTGGCGGCGGTGCATTTGGTCAACCCTTGGCTGCTGAATCGATTCATCAATAGGGGCTTTCGGCAACCGTTTGCATAGGACACGCGAAGCAAAGCTAGCCGGGAAGGTTTTGCGTTGCCAGATTCATGTTTTCAAGACGCTGGCACAGGGTGTCGATGATCCGACGCGAGAGCGGGGCGGAGTAACGCATCAGTTCCTCGATGACTTCCGGGGGCAGGGCCAGCACGGTGATGTCGGTCTCGGCGATGACCGAGGCGGTGCGTTTTTCTGAAAGCAGATAGGCCATTTCACCAAAAAGCTGGCCTTCCTTGAGTTCCCCGAGCTTGCGCCGGTCGCCTGCTGCATCCTTGAATACGCTGGCACGACCGGCATACAGAAAATAGGCCGTGCGCGAGTCATCGCCTTCCCTGATCAGCATTGTGCCGGCGGGGTGGTTTTGACCGTATTTTTCCAGCAGGCGGTTGACGTTGCCAAAGACGTAGCCCTCGAGCTTGCTGGCGCCTACGCCGGAACCGGCGAGGAATATTTTCTCCAGTGCCGTGACGTCGGCCTTGCTGTAGGCATAGAGTCCCTGGGCCCACAGATAGAACAGCAGAAACGCGAAAAAGGCGCCGATCAGGACGAATACCACTCCGCCCACTGCACCGTACAAGCTGTTGTAATTTTCCAGCTTGAAGAAGGCGCCGAACAGGGTCATCAGAAGAAGCAGGCTCAAGGAGGAGGCGAAGGCGAAGAGGGCGGCATTGCGGGCTGCGGGACGACGTTGCGGCAAACGCCAATAGGCAGCGAATAGCAGTGACCAGACCATGCCCAGAATGAACAGGCCATTGATCAGCTGCAATACCAAGGCATTACCGAGTCCGATGAAGTCGTTGTCCGACAGAAACCTGAGGGTGATCTGGGCCAGCGCCGCCAATCCCACCAGCAGAAACAGCAAGGGCAGAATGATCAGGGGCAGGGTCCATGACACGACGAGACCGCGCTTGCGCTCATCAGGGAATATGACCTGGAATGCTCCCTGGACCGATCTGACCAGTCCGCGCGATGAGAGCAACAGGGTAACGATGCCTACGCCGCCTGCCGTGATCTGCGTCTGGCGAGGGATAAAGCCAAGTGTGGTGAGGCTTTCCAGTTGCAGTTGATTGTAGAGTGCCGCCATCAGGATGGTCGCCGGAATGGAGTTCTCGGCAAGTTGGGCGAGGGACTGCAATGCATAGCTGAGCAGCAGGAGCAGGGGGGTGGCGGACAGCAGAAAAT
>JBAPWR010000274.1:0-3563 GCA_049283775.1 Thiobacillus sp. | reverse complement strand
CTCGCCGAGGGCTACAGCCGCGCGCACAAGGGCGACACCCTCGACGCGGTGCTGGCTGCGCCGGACCGCGACGAATTGCTGCACTGGCTGCGCCGGCGGAGGCTGGCCTGGCGCGAGGGCAACTGGCTGATGGTGCACGCCGGGGTGCTGCCGGGCTGGAGCGTGGATGACACGCTGGCGCGGGCGGCGGAAGCCGAAGCGATGCTGCAGGGCGAACGCTACCGCGACTTTTTCGCGCAGATGTACGGCAATGCGCCGATCGGCTGGGATGACCGTCTCGAGGGAAACGAGCGCCTGCGCGTCATCGTCAACGCCTTCACCCGGCTGCGCTACTGCAGCGCAGCCGGCGAAATGGAATTTCACCACAAGGGCGCGCCCGGCACGCAGCCCGCCGGCCTGCTGCCCTGGTTCGAAGTACCGGGGCGAAAAAGTGCCGACGCGACCGTCGTCATCGGCCACTGGTCGACGCTCGGCCTGGTTAACCGCAACGACCTGGTGGCGCTGGATAAGGGTTGCCTGTGGGGCGGCAGGCTCTCTGCGATCAGGCTCGAGGATCGCCAGGTACAGTCGGTGAAGTGCCCGCCGATGGCACGCCCAAAAGCCTAGCGACCGCCTGTTCCGCCTGCGCCGCCAGTTCGCGCCGATGGCCGGTCGGCGGGATCGGTTCGCCAAACTGCAGTTCGGCAATGAGGCCGGGTGCGTCGACGATCTGCTTCAGGCTCTGCCAGATGCTTATCTGGTCGATATAGGCGGGCGCAGCGCTGTATTCGCCGTCCAGGGTGCGGTAGCGCAGCGCGGCGGGCACCACCGGACAGCCCAGCTCGATCGCCGGCTGCAGCAGTGACGGCAGGAAGCGCCGCAGCCCGCGGCCGTCGCTGGTCGTGCCTTCGGGGAACACCGCCACCCAGGCGCCGCCCCGCATCAACTCACGCATCTCGGCGTTGACGCGCGCGGTGTCGGCGCGGCGGCTGCGTTCGAGGAACAGGGTGCCGGCCTTGTGCGCCAGCCAGCCCGCCACCGGCCAGTCGCGCACCTCGGATTTCGAGACGAAGTGCACCCGCTGCGCGGCGAAGATCAGATAGATGTCGAGCCAGGAGACGTGGTTGCACACCAGCAGTGCGCCGCCCGGCATGCCCGGAGGGTTCCCGACCCGGGCCTGGACGCCGAGGATTTTCAGCAGCCGGCGTCCCCAGGCCATGATGATGCGGTCGAGCTGCGTCGGCTTGAGCAGCGGCAGGGCCAGCCCGGCCAGCGCCACGCCGAGGATGAGGTGCAGCATCAGCAGGCCGAGGCGTATGGAACGGCGGAGGGTTAGGGGCGCGCGGGAAAGCTTCACCCGCGCATTGTAATGGGCGGGTGAAGCTTCAGCCGATGAAGCGACGGGCATAGCCGCGGTTGAGCTGGGCCATCGGCAGCAGCATCAGCATGTCGGCAGTGTTGAAGTCCGGATCCCAGGCAGGCTCGCCGCAAATCATCGCACCCATCCGGGTGTAGCCCTTGATCAGCGGCGGCAGGCTGGCGACGCTGCCGTCGTCGAGCGATTCGAGCGGCAGGCGGGTGCGCGGCGTGACGCGCCACTCGATCGGAGCGAGGTGGTGCTCGGCCAGCTGGCGATGGATGCTGGCAGCAGCATGTCCGCCGTCGGCCATGCCGACGCTGGCGCAGCCGATGATGTACTCGTAGCCGTAGCGGGTCATGTAGTCGGCCAGGCCGATCCACAGGCGGGCGATCACGCCGCCGCTGCGATGTGCCGGATGGACGCAGGAACGTCCGAGTTCTGCCATGCGCGGACGCAGGAAACTCAGCCGGGTGAGGTCGAATTCCTGCTCGGAATAGTAGCTGCCGACGCGGCAGGCGGAATCGGGTGTGAGGATGCGGTAGGTGCCGACCACTTCGCCGCTGGACATCTCGCGCACCAGCAGGTGGTCGCAGTAAGGGTCGTAGAGATCGATGTCGAGTTCTGGACGAAGCGACGACAGGCGCGCACCCATTTCCTCAGCGAATACCTTGTAGCGCAAGCGCTGCGCCTCGCGGATTTCGCTGTCGTCGACCGCCAGCGAGACGTGGTAGCGGCTGGCCGGGGCCTGATGAAGGTTGCTGCGGGATTCGAGCATGGGACGCTCCCAGGGATGGAATGCGCCCAGCTTAGTGTCCGGGTGTTAACCCCCGGTGACGTGGGTATTGCGAAACGGTGACAGTGATGCGCGGCAAATTGCCAGGGAATTCCTGCAACGAAGCAGATGGATTCCTCAGTCGATCCAGCTTCCCTGTGGCCCGGTTGCACTCCTTCAGTGGGTGACGCGGGTGGTGCCGCCGCCGGACAGGACGCGCACGCGGTCGCCGACACGGAATTCCTCGTCGGCCGCCTGGGTGATGGCGATCATCCGCCCGGAATCGAGCTTGACGGTGATCTCCAGGCCCGTCTGGCGGGTGACCGCTTCTTCCGCTGCAGCGCCGCCGAGACCCCCGAGCAGCGCTCCGACGGTCGTGGTGATGACGCGGCCGGTGCCGCCGCCGACCGTGCTGCCGGCCGCACCGCCAACCACTGCGCCCGCAGCTGCACCGACCGGCGATTTGGTGCCTTCGATGTTGACCTGGCGCACGCTTTCCACCACGCCCATCTGCACTTCCTGGGCGACGCGCGCCTGGTCGCGGCTGTAGTCCTTGCCGCCGAGACCGGCCGGACAGCCGGCCAGCAGCAGGGTCGAGGCGGTGATGAGTGCGGTGGCAAAGGTCCTGTTCATGCTGGGCTCCCGGCGGTTACTGGTAATGATAGCCAAACTGGGCGTGGAACTCGCCGGCGATGGCTTCCTGGCTCGGGCAGTGGTTCTGGCCGCCGCGCTGAGCGATCTTGATTGCCCCCATGAGACTGCCGAGACGGCCGGAGGTTTCCCAGTCGAGCCCGCGGGTGATGCCGTAGAGGATGCCGCTGCGGTAGGCGTCGCCGCAGCCGGTGGGGTCGACGATGGCGGCGGGGCGCGCCGCCGGAATGTCGATTTGTTTGCCGGCAGTGTGGATCACCGAGCCCTCGGCGCCGCGCGTCACGATCAGCGCCTGGACGTGGCGCGCCAGGGTGTCGAGGCTTTCGCCGGTGCGACTCTGCAGCAGTTCGGCTTCGTAGTCGTTGAGGATGACGTAGCTCGACTTGTGCACGCACTCCAGCAGTTCGTCGCCGGTGAACAGCGGCATGCCCTGGCCGGGGTCGAACACGCTCGGCACGCCGGCTTCGTGAAAGCCGCGGACGTGGCGCAGCATGCCGTCGCGGCCGTCCGGGGAGACGATGCCGAGTTTGACATCCGGCACCAGGCGCACGTCGTTCTCGTGCGCGTAGTTCATCGCGCCGGGATGGAAGGCGGTGATCTGGTTGTCGTCGAGGTCGGTGGTGATGAAGGCCTGCGCGGTGTAGGTGCCGCTGATGTGGCGAATGTAGTCGCGCGTGATGGCGTGGCTGTCGAGGCGTTCGGCATAGGCGGCGAAATCGTCGCCGACGGTCGCCATGATCAGCGGTTCGCCGCCGAGCAGCTTGAGGTTGTAGGCGATGTTGCCGGCGCAGCCGCCGAACT
>JBAPWR010000273.1:0-1533 GCA_049283775.1 Thiobacillus sp. | reverse complement strand
CCAGTTCGTAGGCGCCGCGTGTTTCGTCGCGCGTCCACAGGGTCACGGTGACGATGGGCACGTCATCGATGCCGAGCGGCTTGATGATGGGCTCGCCGACGCCGAGTTCCGGCGACACCCAGTCGCGGTTGGCCTGAATGGCGTCGTACAGCCGGACCAGCGCCTGGGTGCGGTCCTGGCCGACCAGAAATTGCACGGTCAGCACGGCCATGCCGGGCTTGGAGACGGAGTAGATGTGTTCGATGCCGGCAATCTGCGACAACACCTGTTCGGCCGGCGTCGCTACCAATGCTTCCACGTCCTTGGCCGATGCGCCGGGAAAAGGAATGAACACGTTGGCCATGGTCACGTTGATCTGCGGCTCTTCCTCGCGCGGCGTCACCAGAATGGCAAACAGCCCCAGCAAGGCCGCGATCAGTGCGATCAACGGCGTGAGCTGGGAGGTCAGAAAGAAACGGGCGATGCGTCCGGAAAATCCCATGGTCCCTGGCCCCGCTTATTTGGCGGCGCGGTTTGCGGCGCTCTTGGCGTAGATGCCCGCCTTCACCGGATCGAGCGCGATGACTTCTCCTGCATCCAGTCCGGCCAGAACCTCGATTTCGCCGCGTGCGGTCGGAACCCCGAGGCGGATCTGGCGCAGGCTGACGCGGTCGTCCTTGCCGACGACGTAGACGGCCGAGATTTCGGAACGGCGCACGACCGCGTTGGCCGGGATGATCAGCTTGCGCGAGCTGCCAACGGAAAAATGGGCGCGCGCGAACATGCCGGGGATCACGCCTTCAAGGTTCTGCGGCAGGTCGAGGCGTACCTTGATGGTGTGCGTTTCGGTATCGGCAGAAGGCAGGATGGTCACCCCGCTGGCGTCGATCCATTTGTTGAGCGAGGGGATTTCCACCGAAACGAGCGTCGAGGCTTTGACTTCGGCGAGCTTGTACTGCGGGATATTGGCGACGACACGCATGTCTTTCGGGTCGAAGCCGGTCATCAGCGGCTTGCCCGGGGTGACGCTTTCACCGACCTCGACATGGCGTTCCGCCACGACGCCGCTGTAGGGCGCGGTGATGACGGTATAGCTGCTGATCGCAGCGCTCTGACCGACGCCGGCGCGAGCAGCAAGGGCTGCGGCTTCGGCCGCGCGGAATTCCGCGGTGGCGCGATCGAGTGCCGCCTGACTGATGAATTTTTGCTGGGAAAGTTGCTGCTGGCGCTCGTAGTTGGCGCGGGCATTGGCGAGGTTGGCTTCAGCTTGGGCCACCTGCGCCCGACTGCCTGCTACTGCGGACGACAGTTCCTCTGCGCTCAGACGGACGATAACCGCCCCCTTTTTGACGTAGTCGCCGGCATCGAAATTGACCGCGGAAACTCGCCCCGCAACCTGGGCGGTGATGGTCGACTGCTTGACTGCTTCGACGCTGGCCTCGGTCGAATAGGCGGTGTCGGCGACCTGATACTTGACCGGCGCCGTGTCGAAGGGCAGTGCGGCCAGCGCGGGCTGGGTGAGCAGAGCGAGACAGGCCAGCAGAAGGACGGGGT
>JBAPWR010000272.1:0-1581 GCA_049283775.1 Thiobacillus sp. | reverse complement strand
GGATAGCGTGAACCGCGATTGCCTTACCCTCGGTGAACGCTTACTTACCCCGTCAAATAATAGGAGGATGACTATGCGGAAGTTGCATCTGGTAACCGCGGCCTGTGCGATCAGCGCCATCATGCTGTCCGGCAGCGCACTGGCCCAGGAGGGCGAAGGCTCTGAACCCGCAGTGAAGAAGGAAGTAACCGGAAAGGACATCGCGTTCGATCGTCGGAAGGGCAACTGCCTGGCCTGCCACGGCATGCCCACCGTGCCCGACGCAGAGTCGACCGGCCTGTATGGCCCCCCCCTCATCGCCATGAGCGCCCGCTTTCCTGACAAGGCCAAGCTGCGCGCCCAGATCTGGGACGCCACCGCCTTCAACCCCAGTTCCACCATGATTCCCTTCGGCAGGCACAAGGTGCTGACCGAAGAGGAAATCGACAAGGTTGTTGACTTTATTTACGGTCTTTAATCACTCTAACCAAGGAGATTTGCTGATGAACTCACTTCGCAGAAACGTACTGAAAGGTGCCGCCGGTGCCGGTACCGTCGCCGTGGCAGTTGCCGCCGGCCTGCTCAAGCCCGGTCAGGCCTTCGCCATTGCCCCGCGCAGTGCCTTTGATGCCAGGTCCCTGGCCGACGCCATGAGCGCCATGGGCACCCCCTCGCCGACTGATTCCAAGGACATCACCATCAAGGCACCGGACATCGCCGAAAACGGTGCCGTGGTCCCGGTCGAAATCACCAGCGGTATCGCCGGCACCACCGCCATCGCCATCCTGGCGGAAAAAAACAACACCCCGCTGGTCGCCGACTTCGCCTTCAAGGGCGGCGCCGAGGGCTTTGTCTCCACCCGCATCAAGATGGGCGCCACCTCGCTGGTGCGTGCCCTCGTTACTGCCGGTGGCAAGACCTACGTGGCGGCCAAGGAAGTCAAGGTCACCATCGGCGGCTGCGGCGGCTGATCCGCGCCTCCGTCAGACCCCCTATCGAACTGAAACTATTTAGGAAAGGAACGCCAAATGGCTGAACCGATGAGAATCCGCGCCACCATGCAAGGTGACGTTGCCGATATCAAAGTACTGATGAACCACCCGATGGAAACCGGTCTGCGCAAGGACGCCAAGACCGGCCAACTGGTCCCGGCCCACTACATCACCGACGTCACCGCCACGCTGAACGGCGCCACCGTGCTGGAAGCCGGCATGGGCGGCGGCGTGTCGCGCAACCCCTACCTCGGCTTCAAGGTCAAGGGTGCCAAGGCAGGCGACAAGGTCACCGTCAGCTGGAACGACAACAAGGGTGACAAGAACTCCGCCGAAGCGACCGTCGGCTGAGATTCAGAGCAGTAAACGGGCGGGGCACACGGTGCCCCGCTCCGATTTATTCACAGGTTTCTGGAGGAAGGCATGAAAAAACAAACCATCACCAAGCTGATCGCCGGCATCGCGGGTCTGGGGATCGCTCTCGGCGCGGCCACTGCGCACGCGACACCCGAGCAGCACCGGCAGGAAATGATCAAGTTCTTCACCACCAAGTACCCCAACGTCAAGGTCGAGGACTACGTCTACGGCGCACTGGCATTCGATGCGGACA
>JBAPWR010000271.1:0-3227 GCA_049283775.1 Thiobacillus sp. | reverse complement strand
GCTGGTGCAGGTGCAGACCCTCGACAGACTGGGTCAATTGAACGAGCGCCGCCCGGAAGACTACGTCATCGGCTACCGCCACGCCGCGCTGAAGCACGCGCGCGAGGAGTGGTTCATCGGCGGCTGGTTCCGTCTGACCAAAGGCGACGGCCATGCCTCGCGCGAAATCATCAAGCAACTGCTGCAGAAGCGCATCGCCGCGCAGCCCCTGAACCTCCCCAACGCCGGTTCGGTATTCCGCAATCCGCCGGGCGATTTCGCCGCGCGCCTGATCGAGCTGGCGGGACTCAAGGGCCATCGCATCGGCGACGCGCAGGTATCGATGAAGCACGCCAATTTCATCGTCAATCTCGGCGATGCCACGGCGACCGACATCGAGTGCCTGATCGAATACATCGAAGAAGTGGTGGAAGCGCGCACCAACGTGCGGCTGATCCGCGAAGTAAGGATTATTGGAGAACGGAAGTGAAGCAGTTCGGAAAAGTGGCGGTGATGCTGGGCGGCACCTCTGCCGAGCGCCCAGTTTCGCTCAAGAGCGGCGGCGCAGTGCTGGCAGCGCTCAGGCGTCAGGGCATCGACGCCCATGAATTCGACCCCGCCACGCGCAACCTCGGCGACCTCATCTCCGGTGAATTCGACCGCGTCTTCATCGCGCTGCACGGACGCTACGGCGAGGACGGCTGCATGCAGGGGGCGCTGGAACTGCTCGGCCTGCCCTACACCGGCAGCGGGGTGATGGCGTCTGCCCTGGGCATGGACAAGTGGCGTACCAAGCTGGTGTGGCGCGCCGCCGGACTGCCGACCGCGGACTGGGAAATCCTCCGCGCCGACAGCGATTTCAATGCCGTCGAGCGCAATCTCGGCCTGCCGATATTCGTCAAGCCGGCGCGCGAAGGCTCGAGCATCGGCATGAGCAAGGTCAGCGCGCACGGCACGCTGAAGGCGGCGTTCGAACTCGCAGTGGAACACGATCCGCTGGTGCTGGCGGAAAGGTTCATCGACGGCGCCGAATACACCGTCGGCATCCTCGGCGACACCGCCCTGCCGCTGATTCGCCTGGCGCCTGCCAAGGACAAGGCGTTCTACGACTTCGAGGCCAAGTACCTGCGCGACGACACCGAATACCACTGCCCCGCCGGGCTTGCGGACGCCCAGGAAATGGCCTTGCGACAACTGGCACTCGACGCCTTCCGCCTGATCGACGGACGCGGCTGGGGGCGGGTCGACCTGATGCTCGACAGCATCGGCAATCCCTACCTGCTGGAAGTGAACACCGCACCCGGCATGACCGACCACAGCCTGGTGCCGATGGCGGCGCGCGTCGCCGGGCTGGATTTCGACGCGCTGTGCCTGGCCATTCTGGAGCAGACCCTGGCATGACCGCCGTCGACAACACCTTCCAGCCGCTGATCCAGGTTGCCCGTGTGCTCACCTGGGGCGCGCTCGCCCTGCTGGCCTACGGCGTCAGTGCCTGGACGGTGTCGCAACCCTGGTTCGCCCTGCGCAGCATCGAGGTGGTGACACCGGTCAAGCATGTCACCGAGACCCAGGTCAGGCTGGTTGCGGAACGTCACGTGCGCGGGACTTTCTTCACCGTCGACCTCGATCGCGTGCGCGAAGGCCTGGAAAAGCTGCCGTGGGTGCGCGAAGCGCGGGTCGAGCGTCACTGGCCCGACACCCTGGTGGTGTCGATCACCGAACATGTGCCGCTGGCACGCTGGAACCAGGGTGCCCTGGTCAACCGCCACGGCGAAGTGTTCGCCGCGGCCTCGAACCAGGAACTGCCGCGCTTCAGCGGACCCGAGGACAGCAGCTTCGAGGTGACGCAGGCCTGGCAGCGTTTCCAGGCCCAGCTTGCGCCGCTCGGCCATTCGGTCAGCGAACTGCAGCTGTCGTCGCGCCGCGCCTGGCAACTGCGCCTCGACAACGGCACCCACATCGTCGTCGGCCGCGACGAGCCTGAGAAGCGCCTGGCGCGCTTCACTGCCGTCTATCCGCGGCTGTTTTCCGCGCCGGCGAGCGGGCCGGCGTATGTCGACCTGCGCTACGTCGACGGCTTTGCGATTCGCATGCCGGATGGAGCGAACCCTTTCGAACCGAGTAAATCATGAACAAACCCCGCGACCCCAAGAAACTTCTAGTCGGTCTCGACATCGGCACCTCGAAAATCGTCTGCATCGTCGCCGAGGTCACCCCCGAAGGCACGCTCGACATCATCGGCATGGGCTCGCATCCCTCGCGCGGCCTGCGCCGCGGCGTGGTGGTCAACATCGAGGCCACGGTCAATGCCATCCAGCGCGCGCTGGAAGAGGCCGAGCTGATGGCCGACTGCAAGATCCGCGAGGTCTACACCGGCATTGCCGGCAGCCACATCAAGAGCTTCAACTCGCACGGCATGTTCGCCATCCGCGACAAGGAGATCAGCCAGATGGACGTCGACCGCGTGGTGGAAACCGCACGTGCGGTGAACATCCCGACCGACCAGCAGATCCTCCACACCATCCCGCAGGAATTCATCGTCGACGGCCAGGAAGACGTGCGCGATCCGCTCGGCATGAGCGCGGTGCGCCTCGAGGTCAAGGTGCACATCGTCACCGGCGCGGTGTCGGCGGCGCAGAACATCATCAAGTGCGTGCGCCGCTGCGGCCTCGAGGTCTCCGACCTGGTGCTGCAGCCGCTGGCATCGGCGATGGCGGTGCTGACCGAGGACGAGAAGGAACTCGGCGTGTGCCTGGTCGACATCGGCGGCGGCACCACCGACATCGCCGTGTTCACCAACGGCGCCATCCGCCACACCGCGGTCATCCCGGTGGCCGGCGACCAGGTCAACAACGACATCGCGGTGGCGCTGCGCACCCCGCCGAAGGAGGCCGAGGACATCAAGGTTCGCTACGGCTGCGCCCTGCGACAGCTGGCCGATGCGCGCGACATGATCGAGGTGCCGGGCATCGGCGACCGCCCGCCGCGCACCCTTTCGCGACAGACCCTGGCGGAGTTCATCGAGCCGCGCATGGAGGAACTGTATTCGCTGGTGCAGGCGGAACTGCGCCGCAGCGGCTTCGAGGAGCTCCTGTCCTCCGGCATCGTCATCACCGGCGGTTCGGCAGCGATGCAGGGCATGGTCGAGCTCGGCGAGGAAGTGTTCCACATGCCGGTGCGCCTCGGCTGGCCGCGCTACGAGGGCGGCCTCGCCGAAGTCATGCACAACCCGCGTTACGCCACCTGCA
>JBAPWR010000270.1:0-3587 GCA_049283775.1 Thiobacillus sp. | reverse complement strand
CCCGCGCCTTCAGGAACTGGACCGGGCAGACGCCAGCAGATTGGCGCAAGCGCGATGCCGCCGAGTCGGTCAGTCGGTGACCGATTCCAAATCAATCGCCAAAGTTCGTCCTCGCGCCGCGCCCGTTGGTCAGCAGAGCGAAGAAGTCTTAGCTATAGGGCGGCCGTTTACGAATGGCCGCTGGCCGATTACTAAACAGACGTTCGGCGCACATACCTCGACCGCTCTTACGGGTCGATAGGTTGAGTAGCGGTTTTCGAGAAGCGGCCGTTCAGATTTGCCGGCCCAACTTTTGGTCAGAATTAAACGGGTGGCAACTGCCTTCGTATCGCAGCCCTTTAACCGTCATGCCTTCTATGGCCGATTGGCCGACAACCCGTCGACCAGCACATTGCACGCGAATGACGGCAAAGGGTCGAAAGTGTGAGTTCGTCAGATCGGTAAGCTGCCGTTCAACGTGATTCACCGTCGAGTGGCCGGTAACCGACACATTGCCGACCGAGACCGGCTGGCACGCCAATGGCCGCAAAGGCCGAGAACCCGCCGCCCGCCTTGCCTTGTACGATGCTGCTGCCGGCTCACTCAAGCCTTCAGCGCATTCCCCACCACTTCCGCCACGTCCTTCGCCAGGTTTTCGACGGCTGCGATGCGTTCCAGCGCGGCGCGCGCATGCACTTGTCGTGCGGGATCGAACTGCCGCCAGCGGTCGAAGCTGCGGGCGACACGCGAGGCGACTTGCGGGTTGATCGCTTGCAATTCGCTGATGACGTCGGCCGCCAGCGCGTAGCCGCTGCCGTCGGCCGCGTGGAAGTGGCGCGGGTTGGTGCCGCAGAAGCCGCGGATCAGCGCGTAGACGCGGTTGGGGTTTTTCAGGTCGAAGGCGGGGTGCTGCATCAGCGCGCGCACGTGCGCGGCGGTGCCGGGCAGGCGCGAGGTGGCTTGCACCGCAAACCATTTGTCGATGACCAGCGCCTCGTTTTGCCAGCGCGCGTAGAAATCGGCCAGCGCCGTCTCTCTCTCAGGCAGGTCGAGGTTGGCGAGGGTGGCCAGCGCGGCGATTTCGTCGGTCATGTTGCCGCCGGGCGAGAGTTGGGCGACGAGGCGCGGCACGACCGAGGATTTCAGATAGCCGGCGTCGCTTTCGGCCAGGTAGCCGAGGCAGGCGTTGCGCAGGGCGCGCTGGCCGACCTGCGCGCCGTCGGGCGCATAGGGCTCGGTCGGGGTGAGGGCGGCCCACGCGGCTTCGAATGCGTCGCGCAGGCGGGCGGCGAGGTGGTGGCGCAGGCTGACGCGCGCGGCATGGATGGCTTCGGGGTCGATGGGCTGGCCAAGCGATACCACCGCTTCGGCGAGCACGGCTTCGGCCGGCAGGTTGAGCGCCTCGGCAGCCAGCGCCGGGTCGCCGGCGAGGCCGGCGTCGAGCACGCGCCCGCATGCGGCGACGAAGGACTCGGGAATCCAGTCGCTGCCTGCACCGCGCCACGAGTCGTCCTCTCCCGCATGCGGGAGAGTAATGCGCATCAACGCTGCGCGTTGCTGCGAGGCTATTCCGGCGAGCAGCACCCGCGTCGCCAGCCGCTGCCCGGCTTCCCAGCGGTTGAACGCATCGGAATCGTGCGCCATCAGATGCGCGAGTTCAGCGTCGGTTTGCTCGAATTCCAGTTGCACCGGCGCGGAAAAATCGCGCAGCAGCGAGGCGACGGGGGCGGCGGGAATGGCTTCGAACACGAAGGTCTGCGTGGATTCGGTGAGCGAGAGCACGCGCGTGGTGCCGGTCGCCTGAACTTCGCCTGTGAGCTTCAGCGCCGCATCGCTGCCATCCGGCAACACCAGACCGAGCGCGACGGGGATGTGCAGCGGGCCGTCGACAATTGCCTGGCCCGATTCGCTCAGCCGCTTTTCGTAGGCGGTGGGGGCAAGGCGTTGCGTCAGGGTCAGCGTGTAGCGCTGCGTTGCCGCATCCCATGTGCCCTCGGCGTGCAAGCGTGGTGTTCCCGCACGTGCGTACCAGCGGCGGAACTGCGCGAGGTCGACGCCGGATGCGTCCTGCATGGCTGCGACGAAGTCGTCGCAGGTGACGGCCTGGCCGTCGTGGCGCTCGAAATACAGATCCATGCCGCGGCGGAAGCCGTCGCGCCCGAGCAGCGTGTGCATCATGCGGATGACTTCGGCGCCCTTGTTGTAGACGGTGGCGGTGTAGAAGTTGTTGATCTCGGCATACGACGCCGGCCGGATCGGATGCGCCATCGGCCCCGCGTCTTCGGGGAACTGGCCGACGCGCAGGGCGCGCACTTCCTGGATGCGCGTGACCGCGCGCGAATGGGTGTCGGCGCCGAATTCCTGGTCGCGGAATACGGTCAGGCCTTCCTTCAGCGACAGCTGGAACCAGTCGCGGCAGGTGACGCGGTTGCCGGTCCAGTTGTGGAAGTACTCGTGCGCCACGACCCGGTCGATGCCCTGGTAGTCGGCGTCGGTCGCGGTGTCGAAGCGCGCCAGCACGTACTTGGTGTTGAAGATATTGAGGCCCTTGTTTTCCATCGCCCCCATGTTGAAGTCGCCGACCGCGACGATCATGTACTGGTCGAGGTCGTATTCGAGCCTGAAGCGCTGCTCGTCCCAGCGCATGGCCTTTTTCAGCGCCGCCATCGCGTGGCCGCACTGGTCGAGCTTGCCCGGTTCGACATAGACCGCCAGCCGGACCTTGCGCCCGGAAGAGGTGACGTAGGCGTCTTCCAGCACGTCGAGCCTGGCCGCGACCAGCGCGAACAGGTAGCAGGGCTTGGCGTAGGGGTCGTCCCAGCGTACCCAGTGCCGCGACGCGTCGTCCGCGCACGGACCGGCCGCGACCGGATTGCCGTTGGACAGCAGGTGCGGGAAGCGCGCACGCTCGGCCTCGACCGTGCAGCTGAACTTCGCCATCACGTCCGGGCGGTCGGGGAAGAAGGTGAGGCGGCGGAAGCCTTCGGCCTCGCACTGGGTGAAATAGCCGTCGCGCGACCGGTACAGGCCCGACAGCTGGGTGTTCTTGTCCGGCGCGATGCGCACCACCGTTTCCAGCACGCAGGCATCCGGCAGCGGCGCGGCGATTGTCAGCAGGTCGTCGGCATGGGTGTAGCGCGCCGGGTCGAGCGCGGCGCCGTCGAGCGTCACGCTCAGCAGTTCCAGTGCCTCGCCGTTCAGCACCAGCGGACCGGCCAATGCTGCCGGATTGCGCCGGCAGGCAAGGCGGGTTCTGACCTCGGTGCGACCATCGAAAATTGCCACATGCAGATCGACCGAATCGATCAGCCAGGCGGGCGGGGTGTAGTCCTTGAGGAACAGTGTGACGGGGGCTTCGGTGCGCATCGGGTCTCCGGCGGCGGATTTGAGTAAATGAATGCCGGACGCACCCGCCAGGCGGATGCGGCTGTTACACGCCCTGTTTCAGGCTCGCCTCGATGAATTGATCGAGGTCGCCGTCCAGCACCTTCTGCGTATTCGAGGCTTCGACGTTGGTACGCAGATCCTTGATGCGCGACTGGTCGAGCACGTAGCTGCGGATCTGGTGGCCCCAGCCGACGTCGGACTTGCCGGCCTCGAGCTTGTCC
>JBAPWR010000269.1:0-3900 GCA_049283775.1 Thiobacillus sp. | reverse complement strand
CTTCGCCTTCGCCATCGCCGCGCTGCTTTCCGGCAAGATGGACGTCGCCTGGGCACGTTGGTCGCGGCCCTGGACCACGGTGGCCTGGGCCTTCCTCACCCTCGGCATCATGCTCGGCAGCTGGTGGGCTTATCGCGAACTCGGCTGGGGCGGTTGGTGGTTCTGGGATCCCACAGAAAATGCCTCGTTCATGCCGTGGATCGCCGGCACTGCTTTGATTCACTCGCTCGCCGTGACCGAGAAGCGCGGCGCGTTCAAGGCCTGGACCGTGCTGCTGGCGCTGACCGCGTTTTCGCTGTCGCTGCTGGGAACCTTCCTGGTGCGTTCCGGCGTGCTGTCCTCGGTGCATGCCTTCGCCACTGACCCGTCGCGCGGAGCCTTCATCCTCGGCTTCCTTGCCGTCGTCATCGGCGGCTCGCTGGTGCTGTATGCCTGGCGCGCGCCGAAAATGGTCACTGGCAGCGGTTTCACCTGGTTCTCGCGCGAGTCGCTGCTGCTCGCCAACAATGTCATCCTCATCGCGGCACTCGGCGCGGTGTTGCTCGGCACCCTGTATCCGCTGTTCATGGATGCCATGGGTCTGGGCAAAATCTCCGTCGGGCCTCCCTACTTCAACGCCGTATTCGTGCCGTTGATGGCGCCTGCGCTGTTCCTGATGGGCATCGGCCCGCTGGCGCGCTGGAAGGAAGCCAGCCTGCCGGACGTCGTGACGCGACTGAAATGGGCGCTCGGTGTGGCAGTAGCCGTAGCGATCCTGCTGCCGCTGACGCTGGACGGATTCGAGCCATGGGCGAGCCTCGGCTTCTTCCTTGCCACCTGGATCACACTGGCGGTGCTGGCCGCTTTCGCCGAACGGCTCAAGCATGGCCAGGGCAGCCTGGGGCAGAAGCTGGCCAGCCTGCCGCGCGGCTTCTGGGGCATGCAGATGGCGCATTTCGGCATGGCAGTCGGCGTCGCCGGCATTGCCATGGTCGCCAACTATGCGACCGAGCGTGACGTGCGCATGGATGTCAACAGCTATGCGGAACTCGCCGGCTATAACTTCACTTTCCGCGGCACCACCGAGCACGACGGTCCCAACTACCGTGCCGCCAGAGGGACGATCGAGGTCGCCAGGAACGGCAAGACGATCGCCACGTTGCATCCCGAAAAGCGCATCTACAACGCCTCCGGCATGGGCATGACCGAGGCGGCGGTGCGTCCCGTCATCTTCAGCGACATCTATGTTGCCATGGGCGAGCAGCTTGATGACCAGGGCGCCTGGACCGTGCGCCTGTTCTACAAGCCGTTCATCAACTGGCTCTGGCTCGGCGCCTTTTTCATGGTGATCGGCGGATTCATGGCGGCGTCCGACAAGCGCTACCGTATCGCCCTGAGACGCAGCAACGAAATGCCGAAGAACGTCGCGGCGCAGGGAGCCTGACATGAAGCGCTGGCTTCCCCTCGTTCTCTTCGTCGTCCTCGTCGGTTTCTTCGCCAAGGGCCTGTTCCTCAATCCGCGCGAGGTGCCGTCCCCGTTTATCGGCCGCACCGCGCCGGCGTTCACCCTGCCGCTGGTGCAGGATCCGACGAGTACGTTCAGCCCGGCCGACATGAAGGGCCAGGTGTGGGTGATGAACGTCTGGGCGCCGTGGTGCGTGTCCTGCCGTCAGGAGCACCCGTTGCTGATGCAGATCGCACAAAGCGGTGGCGTTCCCATCGTCGGCCTCAACTGGAAGGACAAGGCCCGCGAGGCGCGTGATTTGCTGGCACGTACCGGCAATCCCTATTTCGCGGTGCCGGAGGATCTCGACGGCAAGGTCGGTATCAACTATGGCGTGACCGGCACCCCCGAGTCCTACATCATCGACAAGCAGGGCATCGTTCGGATGAAACATATCGGGCCGATCAGCCCCGAGGTGTGGCAGACCAAGTTCGAGCCGAAACTCAAGGAGCTGGGCGCATGATTCTGTTTCCCGTCAGGCAGTGGATGCTGGCTTTCCTGCTGGGCTGTTCGGTGCCGGCGTTGGCACAGGAGGTGGCCAGCGAGCCGGCCGATGTGCTGAAGCAGGCGCAGCCCATCGCTGAAGATCCCGAGATCGAAGCGCGTCTGATCAAGCTGGCAGAGGATCTGCGTTGCCTGGTTTGCCAGAACGAGTCGCTGGCCGGTTCGCACGCCGAACTGGCAGAGGATCTGCGGCGCGAAATCCGCGAGCAGATGAAGGCCGGCAAGGATGACCGCGAGGTGATCGCCTATCTCACCGAACGCTACGGCGACTTTGTTCTTTATCGGCCGCCGTTCAAGCCGGTGACCTATCTGCTCTGGCTCGGCCCCGTGCTTTTCCTCGGCATCGGCGGTGGCGCCTGGTACATGACGCTGCGTCGTCGCCGTGCTGCAGAATCCATTCCCGCGGACGAGAAGAAGCTCGCCGCTGCTGCGCAACTGCTAGAAGAAGATAAATGAACCCGTTCTGGACTGTCTCGTTATTTTGGATTGCCGCTGTCGTCTTTGTCGTCGTCGCCATGATTCTGGTGCTGCCTGGCTTGCTTCGAGGGCGGACTGCGACAGGCAAGACCGCACGGCGCGAAATCAATATCGCTGTCTACCGCGATCAACTGAAGGAACTGGAGGCCGATCGCGGCAGCGGCATGATTTCGGAAGATCAGTTTCAGACCGCCAAACTGGAACTGGAAGCGCGCCTGGCGGATGACGCCTTGAGTGCGGACACGGCCCCCGAACCGGAAAGCGTCTCCAGCCGCAAGCTCGGTTACACGCTTGCCGGCATTCTGCCGGTTGCCGCCTTCGGCCTGTATTTCTGGCTCGGCAGCCCGGCTGCACTGATCGAGATCGCCAACGGCAATGCAAACGCACAAACCACCGCGGATGCCGTACCGGGGCAGCATGATTTCATGCAGATGATCCAGCAGGTCGAGGAAAAGACCCGCACCAATCCCGATGACGGCGAAGCCTGGGCGATGCTGGCCAAGACCTACACGGTGATGGAGCGCTGGCCGGAGGCCCTGCAGGCCTACGAAAAGGCGGCGACGCTGCTGCCGCAGGATGCCTCGGTCCTTTCCGGACTGGCTGAAGCGGTCGCCATCCTCAACAACCGCGTGCTCGCGGGCAAGCCGATGGAACTGGTGGCCAAGGCGCTGGAACTGGATCCCAACGACATCAAGGGCTTGGAGCTTTCCGGCATCCATGCCTACCAGCAAAAGAACTTCGCCCAGGCGGCGTTTTTCTTCAAGCGCCTGCACCAGCAGTTGCCGCCCGAGACCCCCTACGCACAGGATATCCTGGCTGCCCAGCAGGAAGCCGAACGCCTGGTCCAGACTGGCCTGACCGGCCTCGACAACCTCGCCAATCCGCCCCCGGTCGCGGATAGCCAGCCTGCCGCGGGCCAGCCGGCGACGATCGCCGGCAGCGTCGATATCGCCGCCGAACTCAAGTCGAAGCTGAATGCCAAGGACACGGTTTTCCTCTTCGCCCGGCCTGGAGCGCGGGGCGCACCCGTGGCGGCGATACGCAGCACCGCCGGCAGTCTGCCGCTCGAATTCAATCTGGATGACAGCATGGCGATGAATCCCGGCAATGTGCTGTCTTCTCACAAGGAAGTGATGCTGGTGGCGCGGGTGTCGAAATCCGGTAATCCCATCGCCCAGCCGGGTGATCTGGAAGGCAAGATTTCCGCCGTCAAGGTCGGTGCCACGGGCGTCAAGCTGGTGATCGATCAGGTGCTGCCCTGATCTTTCCGCGGCCGCCTGTGTTGCTGGATTCGCGCGTATTTTTTCATTCTTAGCCAGCAATTCGAGCGTTTTTTGATCTTTGAGCGGCAGCAGGGGATAGAGTAGAATCCGTCATCACCCGCCCCCGCCAACAACATGACGAAGTATGTTTTTGTCACCGGCGGAGTGGTTTCT
>JBAPWR010000268.1:0-5085 GCA_049283775.1 Thiobacillus sp. | reverse complement strand
GTGACCGAGATCGCGGCGGCCGCCGACGTCATGCGCGAACTGTCGACCAAGGTGCCGCTGGCGGGCGTCGAGCATCTGGTCGATACCTGCGGCACCGGCGGCGACGGCGCCCACACCTTCAACATCTCCACCGCCGCGGTGTTCGTCGCCGCGGCCTGCGGCGCGCATGTCGCCAAGCACGGCGGACGTTCGGTGTCTTCCACTTCCGGCAGCGCCGACGTGCTCGAGGCGCTCGGCGCCAACGTCAGCCTGACGCCAGAAAAACTGGCCGAGGCGGTTAAGACCATCGGCGTCGGCTTCATGTTCGCGCCCAACCATCACAGCGCGATGAAGCACGCCGCACCGGTGCGGCGCGAACTCGGCGTGCGCACGCTATTCAATATGCTCGGTCCGCTGACCAACCCGGCCGGCGCGCCCAACCAGGTGCTCGGCGTCTACAGCCGCGAGCTCACCGGCAAGCTGGCGCGTGTGCTGCAGGCGCTGGGCAGCCGCCACGTGCTGGTGGTCCACGCCGAGGAGGGACTGGACGAGATCAGCCTGGCGTCGCCGACCTGGGTGGCTGAACTCAAGGACGGCCACGTCAGCGAATACGAACTCGAGCCTGGCCTGTTCGGCCTGCCGCAGGTGCCGGCCAGCGAACTGGTGGTCAACGGCCGCGACGAGGCTGCCGCCATGCTGCTGGCCGCGCTGGAAAACCGCCATCCCGCCGCCAGCGCCATTGTCGCGCTCAACGCCGGCGCGGCGGTCTACACGTCGGGTCGGGCGGGAAGCCTGCAGGAAGGCGTCGCGCTGGCACAGGCGGCGATCCAGAGCGGCGCGGCGCGTGCGCGGCTCGACGACTACATCAGGCTGAGCAAGCAGGATTGAGCGGGGCGACGACCCCAGGCATCGCAAACAACATTCACTGAACAGCTCAGCCCCCG
Source organism: Thiobacillus sp. (assembly GCA_049283775.1). GTDB lineage: Bacteria > Pseudomonadota > Gammaproteobacteria > Burkholderiales > Thiobacillaceae > Thiobacillus. The sequence goes on along the minus strand of JBAPWR010000268.1, from coordinate 4,162 downwards.
GCTCAAGAACATGTCCGACATCCTCGACAAGATCCTCGCCACCAAGCGCGAGGAAATCGCCGCCGGCCTCGCCGCCGTTCCGCTCGCTGAGATGCGCGTCCGCGCCGAAGCGCAGCCGCCGGCGCGTGACTTCGTCGGCGCGATCCGCGCCAAAATCGCCGCCGGCCATTCCGCCGTCATCGCCGAGATCAAGAAGGCCAGCCCGAGCAAGGGCGTGATCCGCCCCGACTTCCATCCCGCCGACATCGCCGCCAGCTACGAGCGCGGCGGTGCGGCCTGTTTGTCGGTGCTGACCGACGCGCAGTATTTCCAGGGCTGCCCCGAGTATCTGCAGCAGGCGCGCGCCGCCTGTTCGCTGCCGGTGCTGCGCAAGGATTTCATCATCGATCCCTACCAGGTCTACGAGGCCAGGGCGATGGGCGCCGACTGCATCCTGCTGATCGTCGGTGCCTTCACTCCCTGTCCCTTGAAGGGCTGCGGAGGGGTCGCTGCGCAGCAGCGGGGACCCACCGGCGTACCCCTTGCGGGTGATAAGGGTGGGGGAGAGGGTGAGCAGTTTGATATCAACCGGATGCGCGACCTCGAGTCCCTCGCACACAGCCTCGGCATGGCGGTGCTGGTCGAATCGCACGATGCCTCCGAACTCGATGCCGCCCTGCAGCTGGTCACCCCGCTGCAAGGCATCAACAACCGCAACCTGCGCACCTTCGAAGTCAGCCTGCAGACCACGCTGGATCTGCTGCCCAAGCTTTTTGCCCCCTCTCCCTTGACGGGAGAGGGCGGGGGAGAGGGTGCGAGCTCTGGCCCGGCTGCGCCGCGTCACCCCCACCCCAGTCCGCTCTCACCCGCAAGGGGTACGCCGGCGGGTCCCCGCTTCTCCGAAGTGACCCTTCCGCAGCCCCTCGATGGGGAGGGGGATTGTTGGCGCATCCCCATCGCCGAATCCGGCATTTTCACCGCCGCCGACGTCGACCTCATGCGCCGCCACGGCGTCCACACCTTCCTCGTCGGCGAGGCCTTCATGCGCGCCGTCGACCCGGGCGCCGAACTGGCGCGAGTTTTTCAGTCGGACTGAAGGGTCAGTTCTCGTAGCAGGCTCGAGGTCTGGGTCTCTGCTGGCCTTCTTTGTGAACCTTGAACCGGCGTCTGCTTGGCAAAGGCGAATCTGTTACGTATATTCAACAGGAATGAATACGTGTAGCGAGGAGCCCAGCATGTCCACCAACAAACTTACGCTCAGCATCGATGCCGAGACGGTCAAGAAAGCCAAGCGCTACGTCGCGGCTCACGGAACCAGTTTGTCGCGCTTGCTGACGCAATACCTCGCCAGCCTGCCTGACGATGACCAGATGCCGTTGACGCCCAAAGTCAAACGGATCGCCGGAGTATTGCCGCCGCAGACGGACATCGATGAGTACAAGTCCCATCTTCATGGCAAGTTCGGGCTGTGAAGCTTTCTGTCGATACCAATGTCGTGCTCGATGTGTTGGCGCAGCGCGAACCTTGGTTCAAGGATTCTTCACGCTTGCTGGCGCACATTGAAGAAGGAAGGGCCACAGGCCACATTGCTGCGCATACCCTGACCACCCTTCATTACCTTTTGTCAAAACATCTGGGTCAACAAAAGACCGCGGCTGTACTGATTGACCTGATCGCTTTGCTGCAAGTCGAACCCGTCGATGTTCAGGTCCTTCAGCAAGCGTTGGCATTGGGCTGGGGGGATTTCGAGGATGCCGTACAGGCGGTAACGGCTGTCCGTTGCCAGGCTGATTATCTGCTTACCCGCAACCCGCGTGATTTCAAGCAAAGCCCGGTTCCCGTCATCACACCCTCTGAGTTTCTCGCGCTGTTTGGCTGACCTCGCCTTCGTTCCTGGGCCGCCACGGTGTCCACACCTTCCTCGTCGGCGAGGCGTTCATGCGTGCCACCGACCCGGGCGCCGAACTGTTGAAGCTGCTTGAGCCGCCATTCAATAAATGGTATTGATTGGACCGGCTAGAAACACCGTCTACATTCAAGCCAAGGCAATCACAGCGGACTTGCTTCAAGCCATGATGAATCAGACCCCTACATCCTGTTTTGTTGTTCATGTGCAACAAAGCGACGATCTGTTGTGAATTAAGCATGACGTTTGCTTGGTGCGCCCGGGGTGGCTGCGGATAATCGCTCCTGTCCACTGATTCAAGGACAGCTCTGCAGAGCTTGAGCACATTCGCTTAACTAACCCAAGGAGAAATTCATGAAAAAGATTCTCGCAGTTGCAATCGCTTCCGCTTTTGCCGCCCCGGCCTTCGCTGCCACTTCCAACGTTGACATCTACGGCAAGCTGCACATGTCCGTGAACTGGTACAACGACCAGCCCTCCACCATCAACGACCTCGGCATCAGCAGCAACGCCAGCCGCATCGGCTTCAAGGGTTCCGAAGACCTCGGCGGCGGCCTGAAAGGCATCTGGCAGATCGAGTCCAGCGTCAACCTGGACGAGCAGACCGGCACCCTCGGTGGCCGCAACAGCTTCGTCGGCCTGTCCGGCGGCTGGGGTACCGCCCTGCTGGGTAACCACGACACCCCGCTGAAGCTCGTTGGCCGCAAGGTTGACCTGTTCGGCGACACCATCGCTGACTCGCGCAACGTCATGGGCGGCGGTTCCGACACCCGTGCCAAGAACGTCGTGGCCTACCTGACCCCCGCCATGAGCGGCTTCAGCGGCGCGATCGCCTTCACCACCGACCTCGGCATCAACAGCGGCAACGTTGGCGACAACGAAGAGGGAAGCGCCTGGAACCTCAGCGGCGCTTATGAAAACGGCCCGATCTACGTTGGCTTCGGCTACGGTGACGGCGACTACCATGATTTCGCTGGCTACGAAGAGCACTGGCGTCTGGCCGGCTCCTTCAGCTTCGGCGACTTCAAGGTGGTGGGTCAGTACGACAACCTGGGTGTCGAGGTCGGCGATGACTACACCGCGTGGATGATCGGCGGCGCGTACAACATGGGCGCGATGACCTTCAAGGCCAACTACATGGATGGCGAGTCTGGCACCTTCGAACCCGAGCAGTGGACTCTCGGCCTCGACTACAATATGTCCAAGCGCACCAGCGTCTACGCCTTGTACGTTGGCGGCGAAGATATCGTCCTCGGCTCCGGCGGCGGTTCGAGCGACCGCGTTGGTCCCGGTGTTGCCGGCGGCGACATCTCCGGCCTGTCCTTCGGCGTCGTCCACAACTTCTAATTCAGCGCTGGGGTAACCCAGCCTGCATTGCGAAGCTGAACGGGCTCCTTCGGGAGCCCGTTTTTTTGTTGGCCGGTCGAGCGACGTCCTGCGCCATAATCGGCTGGTTGCTACGCGCCCGCACGTTTGCCGCAATCTCTTCGCCTTATGCCTTGTAAATCGATCCGGTGCCCGTGAATGCGCCTTTTCAGGTCTTGCCCCTCGTCACAGACGCTTTGCCTTGTCGGAAACCACCAAGCCCTCCGGTCAGACAAGCGCCGTTTCCTCGTGCGGAGTTTTCCGATCTCCATCGCCTTCTTTACCACCAGTTTGCTGGCCCAGGTCGCCAGGTGATCCGTTCGCTGAATAGCGGCTGTTTTTCTTGTTCTGTATCCTCCGATCCGAGAGGAGATCGCGTATGAGTGGTGTGAAGGGACTGACAGGCGGGGCATCCCTCGGTAAACCGGGGCGCAACGACCCCTGTCCCTGCGGCAGCGGCCGCAAGTACAAGGCCTGTTGCGGTGCGGCAACAGCTAGCGCGGGGCGCCCGGCGCCGACCGCTTCGCGGCAGGTGGATGTCCGGGCGGTTCAGGCTGCGCGTGAACGCGCGGCCCAGGCACGGGCGGCAGGGCAGATCGGGCAGGCGGTCGCCGCACTGCGACAGGCGATCGCCCTCGACCCCCAGAAAGCGGGCCCTGTTTTTGAGCTTGGCGTCCTGTTGCTGAACAGCGGTCGGCCGCATGACGCGCTGTCGTGCTTCGATCGTGTGCGTGCCTTGCAGCCCCGCTTCGCGCATGTGCATGTGCCGCGGGGTATTGCGCTGCAGCAGATTGCGCGGCATGCCGAGGCGTTGGTGGCGTTCCAGGAGGCCAACCGTCTCGCTCCGGCGAATGCGGAAGTGTATGCCCGCATCGGTGCGCTGTTTAAGCTGCAGGATAAGCACGCTGAGGC
>JBAPWR010000267.1:0-1862 GCA_049283775.1 Thiobacillus sp. | reverse complement strand
GTCGCTATGGTTGAACAAAAAAATCGGCGGAACAAGAGTCGGGGCGCTGCGGTGTGGCGCCTCAGACTTTTCTGCAGAGCTCGTCCCAGAGCTTTTCCAGGCGCTTCACCGAAACCGGGTACGGCGTTTTCAGTTCCTGAGCGAATAGCGAAATGCGCAGCTCCTCGAGTTGCCAGCGAAACTCCGCCAGCGCCGCATCGACCCCATTGCCCTGAATGGCCTGCTGCAGGCGGGCCAGGAACTTGTTCTGCAGCGTCAGCACGCCGGCCATGCCGCGCGCGTCGCGCTGCTCGGCAGCCGGCAGCTTTTCCAGCCGCTTGAGGATGCCGCGCAAATATCGCGGCAACTCACGCAAGTGGGTCCAGGGCGTGGCGGTGATGAAATCGCTCGGGACCAGCGCCGCCAGGTGCGCGTGCTCGTCGCGCATCACCGCGGTGAACTGCGGCTTGGCGTTGAGGCGCGCGGCGACCTGCGCATGCAGGTCGAGGATCTCCGCGACGTCGCGCAGCAAGGCCTGCTTGACCACGGCGATGCGCGGCTTGGCGCGCTCCTTCTGCTTGTCGAACGCCTTCTGGCTGCGCGGGGTGTCGTCGTCGCCGAGCAGTGCACGGGCGGCGATTGCATCCAGCAGGTCGGCGCGCAGCTTCTCGGGGCCGCCGAAATTGCGAAACTTCAGCGCCAGCGCAGTTTCGCGCGCGAGATCCTTGTCGAGCTGCCTGAACTGCGCGGCGAGCGCCAGTCGCAGCAGCCGCACCACGCCGCGGCGGGTTTCCTGTTCGGCCACGTCGGCGGCATCGAGCAGACGCAAATCGACGCTCTCGGCATTGTCGACCAATGCCGGATAGCCGGTCAGCTCGCGCCCGCCGCGCTTGAATTTCACCTGTTCCGGCAGGTCGCCGAAATTCCATTCGCTGAGGCCGGTGCGCTCGAATTCGCTGTCCTCGGCGCCGCCGCCATAGGTGATGCGCGCCGCGCCGCCGAGCTGCTGGCGCAGGGTGGCGAGATCGCGGCCGCTGGCGAGTTCCTGGCCGCTGTCGTCGATGACGCACAGGTTCATCTTGAGATGCGGCGGCAGCTCGGCCGACCAGTCTTCGGGGCGGATATCGGCTCCGGTTTTCTTGCGAATGAACCCGGCCAGCGCCTCGGTCAGCGTCTGCTCGGCCGGCCTGGCTTCGGAGAGGAAGGCCGTCACCGTGTCGGGCAGCGGAATCAGCGGCCGCCGCTTGTCCTTGGGCAGCGACTTCAACAGAGCGGTGAGTTTTTCGCGGATCAGGCCGGGGACCAGCCAGTCGACCTGTGCCGCCTCGATGCGGTTGAGCAGATACAGCGGCAGCCTGAGCGTCACGCCGTCGAGCGCATGGCCGGGCTCGAAGCGGTATTTCAGCTTGCATGCCACGCCGTCCACCTCCAGGGTCTCGGGGAACAGCGTGTGATCGGCGCCGAGCCCCTCGCCGAGGATGTCCTCGCGCTGCAGGAAGAGGACCTGCGGGTTGGCGGCTTCGGCCCCGGCACGCCACTTCTCGAACGCGGCGCCGTTGTGCAGTTCGGCCGGAATGCGTGCGTCGAACACGCGGAAGATGCGCTCCTCGTCCAGCCACACCCCCGACTTGCGCGCCTTGTGCTCGAGGTCCTCGATTTCCCTGATCAGGGCCCGGTTGTGCTCGAACCACGGCGCCTTCGTCTCGTAGTCGCCCGCCACCAGCGCGCCGCGGATGAACAGCTCGCGCGACAGCACCGGATCGATGCTGCCGTAGTGGATCTTGCGCCGCGGCACCAGGGTGATGCCGTACAGGCTGACGCGCTCGAAGGCCACCACGCGCGCGCCGTCCTTTTCCCAGTGCGGCTCGATGTACATGCGCGTC
>JBAPWR010000266.1:0-7811 GCA_049283775.1 Thiobacillus sp. | reverse complement strand
GAACGCACATCAAAGCTGTCTAGCCGACAACGCAACCTGAGCCAGATGACCGGCATTCCCAAGGAGACGGTCCGTCGCAAGCTGCTCAGCTCGAGCGGGATGGCTGGATCGAGCGCAAGGGTCCCGGCTGGGTTTTGAAGCGCGACAACATCGACCCCGAGTTGCGCGAGTTCTCCCGCGAATCGACCAAGCGCCTGCTGGCCGTTTCCCTGCGGCCAAGGGGTGCGCGGCGCGCCGAGCTGCGGCCCCAAAATGGGCCGCCGGCTGGCTGCGATCCGTGTCCAGCGGCCCGGCCGGCCTTATACTCCCCGCGATCCCATTGCCACGGAGCCCAGGATGTCCATCCGCCCTATCCGCAATCTGGCCATCGCCGCATGCCTTGCCGCATCCGGCTCGGCTCATGCATCCCCTGCCATCGCCCACGTCCAGGCCGGCCTGGAAGCCTGCGCCGCCATCGCCGAGGACGCTGCCCGCCTGCGCTGCTTCGACACCCTCAGTTCCGTGGCGCGGAGCGAGGCCTCGACGGACGTGGTCGCGTTAACCCCGGACGGCGCGCCCGCAACGCCCGCCCCGCTGCCGCAGCAGCCGGTCACCGCCATGTCCAGCCGCTGGGAACTCGAGCCTGCCAGCAAGAACGGAACCTGGTCCTTCCGCGCACACAAGCCCAACTACTTCCTGATCGGGCGCTACACGGACGACGTGAACATGGCGCCCTACGAGGTGTTCTTCGACGCGGCAGGCGACCCGGAACTCGGCCTGGACAGCGTCGAATCCAAATTCCAGCTGAGCTTCAAGGTCAAGGCGCTGGAAAGCCTCTTCGGCTCAGATACCGACGTGTGGTTCGCCTATACGCAGCAGAACCAGTGGCAGGTCTACAACGACGACATCTCCTCGCCGTTCCGCGAAACCAATTACGAACCCGAAGTCTTCGTGACCTTCCCGACCCGCTACAACTTTCTCGGGCTGACCGGCCGGTTCGTCAACCTCGGCTTCGTCCACCAGTCGAATGGCCAGAGCAATGTCCTGTCGCGAAGCTGGAACCGCGTCTACGCACAATTCGGCTTCGAGGCCGGCGATCGCTTCAATCTCCTGTTCAAGCCCTGGTACCGCATCGAGGAGGACGCGGAGGAAGACGACAATCCCGACATCACCGACTACATCGGCGATTTCGAACTGGTGGCGAGCTACCGCATGGGCAGTCACACGCTCAGCGCGCTCGGCCGCACCGGCTTCGATTTCGAGCGCGGCTTCCTGCAACTGGGCTGGACCTTCCCCGTGTATCAGAACCTCAGGGGCTATGTGCAGGCCACGAGCGGATACGGCGAAAGCATGATCGATTACAACCACAACCAGAACACCATCGGCATCGGCGTGCTGCTGACCGACTGGATGTGACCCAGCGCACTTCGGTGACGAGCTGCTCCAAGCACGGCACGATCCGTCCCAAAATGGGCCATGGCTTGCGTCTGGTGGTTTTGTCGGCTCGAAATTGGCGTTGAGCTATCCGGATTCCGACCATGATGCGGAGTCGATCGTGCCGACTAACCGGAGTAGAGGCCGGCAACCGATGGATCCCGCGTTTTTGTTGTGTTGCTCAGACAATGTGGCGAGAATCTGGCCGGAAAGCCGGGCGTCGCAGCCGCTGGTTTCCATTGCCCGGCAGGGGCTCGCGACGGTCGTGGACAGCGCCCAGCCTTACAATTCGAACAGAGCACATGCCGGAGTCCTTCATGAGTCATCTCAGAATCCTCGCTTCGCTTTCCCTTGCCGCGACCCTGGCTGCCTGCGGCGACCACAAGGAGGCGCCCGCCATGGGACCGAGCGAGGTCACCGTCATGCGTGTCGAACCGCGCGAGACGCCGGTCTCCTTCGAGTACACCGCGCAGACCGAGAGCTCGCAGCTGGTCGAGATCCGCACCCGGATTTCCGGCTTTCTCGACCAGCGCAGCTACAAGGAAGGCAGTCTGGTCAATGCCGGGCAGACGCTGTTCCAGATCGACCGCAAGCCTTTCGAAGCGCAGCTGGCTGCGGCACGCGGCGAACTGGCGGCACAGCAGGCGCGGCTCGAGGTCGCCCAGGCCACCCTGGCCCGGGTGAAGCCGCTGGCCGAGAAGAACGCGCTGTCGAAAAAGGACCTCGACGACGCCATCGGCAACGAGCGTGCCGCGGCGGCCGCAGTAGAGGTGGCGCGGGCCAACGTGATGAGCGCCGAACTCAATCTCGGCTACACCACCATCAAGAGCCCGATCAAGGGGCTCGCGAGTTTTGCCAAGGTGCAGGAAGGCAGCTACCTCAACGCCAACAGCCAGGAAGCGCTGCTCACCACGGTCGCGGCGCTCGATCCGATGCGGGTCAATTTCGCCGTCTCGGAAAACGACATCCTGAAATATCGCGAGCGGCTCGCCAAGGGCACGATCAGGATGCCCCCACAGGAAAGCTTCATGGTCGAGATCGAGCTGGCGGACGGCTCGACCTACGCCGAAAAGGGACGCATCACCTTCGCCGACACCTCGTTTTCCCAGGGGACCGGCACCATGATGATCCGCGCCGAGGTAGCCAATCCCGAGGGCCTGCTGATGCCCGGCCAGTTCGTGCGCGCCCGCCTCATTGGCGCCAGCTATCCAGAGGGCATCGTCGTGCCGCAGCGCGCGGTGCAGCAAAGTGGCCAGGGCTATTTCGTCTGGGTGGTCGATGCGCAGAATACGGCGCAGACGCGACCGATCAAGGTGGGACCCTGGGTCGGCGACCAGTGGCTGGTGCTGGAAGGACTCAACGCCGGTGACACGCTGATCGTCGATGGCGTGCTGCGCCTCGCGCCCGGGGCCCCGGTGAAGGCGGTGGCACAGCCGCCCGCGCCGTCCGACAAGGCCGCAGGCGCCGCGGCAGCGGCCCAGTAGGCGGGGCTGCCATGTTCAGCCATTTCTTCATCGACCGACCGATCTTCGCCGCGGTCATTTCCATCATCATTTCGATCGCCGGCCTGGTGGCGATGGTGTCGCTGCCGATCGCGCAGTTTCCCGAGATCACCCCGCCGCAGGTCACGGTCACCGCCAACTACCCCGGCGCCGATGCCGGCACCGTGGCACAGAACGTCGGCGCCCTGATCGAGAACCAGGTCAATGGCGCCGACAACATGATTTACATGTCGTCGACCAGTTCCTCGACCGGCAACTACAGCCTCAACGTGTTCTTCAACATCGGCACCGACGTCAACCTCGCCCAGGTCGATGTGCAGAACCGGGTCAACGCCACCCTCCCCCTGCTGCCGCAGACCGTGTCGCAGCAGGGCGTGATGGTGCAGAAGAAGAGCGCCTCGTTCCTGATGCTGATCGCGCTCTACCCGGAGGACGAGCGCTACGACGAGGATTTCGTCTCGAACTACGCCAACATCTACGTGCTCGACGCCATCAAGCGCATCCCGGGCGCCAACCAGGCCTCCATCTTCGGGGTGGTCGACTCGGCGATGCGGATCTGGCTGTCGCCCGACCGCATGGCCGCACTCGGCATCACCGCGTCCGACATTTCCCAGGCAGTCTCGCAGCAGAACAACCAGTTCGCCGTCGGCCGCATCGGCCAGCCGCCCACGCCCGAACCCGTCGAGCAGACCTTTCCGGTCACCACCAGCGGCCGCCTGACCGAACCGGCGCAGTTCGAGAACATAATCCTGCGCACCGACCCGGAGCAAACCTCGATCGTCCGCCTCAAGGACGTCGCCCGTGCCGACCTGGGGCGCAAGGACTACTCGCTGCGCAATGTCTACAACGGCAAGAAGGCGACCATGATCGCCGTCTACCAGCAGCCGGGGGCCAACGCGCTCGAGGTCTCGAAGCAGGTCAACGCGACGATGGAAGCGCTGTCGAAGAGCTTTCCGGCAGGCATCAAGTACGAAGTGGCGATGGACACCACGCGCTTCGTCGAGGCCTCGATCGCCGAAGTCCAGCACACCTTCTTCGAGGCGGTCCTGCTGGTGGTGTTCGTGGTCTACCTGTTCCTGCAGAGCATGCGCCTGACGATCATCCCGACCATCGCCGTGCCGGTGTCGATCCTCGGCACCTTCATCGGCATGCTGCTGCTCGGCTATTCGATCAACATGCTGACGCTGTTCGGCATGATTCTCGCCATCGGCATCGTCGTCGACGACGCCATCGTGGTGATCGAGAACACCGAGCGCAACATGACCGAGTTCGGGCTGTCGCCGAAGGACGCGGCGAAGCGGGCGATGGAGGAAGTCAGCGGACCGGTGGTCGCCATCGTGCTGGTGCTGTGCGCGGTGTTCATTCCGGTCGCCTTCCTCGGCGGCATCACCGGCCAGCTCTACAAGCAGTTCGCGGTGACGGTGGCGATCTCGGTGGTGTTCTCCGGCATCGTCGCGCTGACCCTGTCGCCGGCCCTCGCCGCGCTGCTGCTGAAGCCGCACCACGGCGAGAAGAACCGCTTCTTCAGGCGCTTCGACGCCGGCTTCGACCGCCTGACCCACGGCTATGTCGGGGGGGTGGCGCGCTTCATCGCCCGCCCGCGCTGGCCGGTGCTGTCCTTCCTCGCCATCTGCCTCGGCGCGGTCCTGCTGTTCAGGATCATGCCGACCGCCTTCGTGCCGCAGGAGGACCAGGGCTACCTGTTCGTCCCCTACTTCCTGCCGGACGCCGCCAGCCTCGACCGCACCAGCGCGGTGGGCGCCCGCACCGCCGAGTTCATGCAGAACCACCCGGCGGTCGCCAACGTCACCGAGATCAACGGCTATTCGCTGATCGACGGGCAGTTCAAGACCAATGCCGGGGTGCTGTTCGTCTCGCTCAAGGATTTCGAGGAACGCCAGGACGAGTCGCTGCACGTGCGCGCGCTGATCCAGGACGCGGCGGCCGACTTCGCAAAGATCAAGGAAGGCATCGCGCTGCCGATCAATCCACCGTCGATTCCCGGGCTCGGCGTCACCGCCGGTTTCGAGGTCTGGCTGCAGCAGAAGAGCAGCGGCAATTACGCGCAGCTGGTGGAGACGATGCAGAAGGTCGTCGCCGCGGCCAAGGAGCGGCCGGAATTGCGCGGGGTGTCGGCCACCGCCAGCGCCAGCAGCCGCCAGCTGCTGGTCGAGGTCGATCGCGACAAGGCGGAAACGCTGGGGGTACCGATCCAGGATGTCTACAACAGCCTGCAGACGCTGTTCGGCTCGCTGTACGTGAGCCAGTTTCCCAGGGATTCGCGGCTGTGGCAGGTGATCCTGCAGGCCGAACCCGAATTCCGCCTGAAGCCGGAGGACGTGCAGCACATCTACGTGCGCACCCGCGAAGGCAAGATGGTGCCGCTTTCCGCACTGGTGCAGACGCGCTATGTCGCCGGCCCCGATCTGGTGACCCGTTTCAACAACTACCCGGCGGTCAAGATCACTGGCTCGGCGGCCATCGGCTACAGCTCGGGCGAGGCGCTGGCGGCGATCGAGGACATCGTCCGCGAACAGATTCCGCCCGGCTACGGCTACGAGTTCTCCGGCGAGGCGCGCGAGGAGAAGCTGTCCGGCGGCACCTCGAGCATCGCCTTCATCTTCGGCCTGATCTTCGTCTTCCTGATCCTAGCCGCACAGTATGAAAGCTGGTCGCTGCCCTTCGGCGTCCTGCTCGCCGTGCCCTTCGCCCTGCTCGGCGCGCTGCTGGCGATCTTCCTGCGCGGCATCCCCAACGATGTGTATTTCCAGATCGGCCTGATTACCCTGATCGCGCTGGCGGCGAAGAACGCCATCCTCATCTTCGAGTTCGCGGTGATGCTGCGCAAGCAGGGCAAGTCCTACGCCGACGCGGCGATCGAAGCGGCGCGCCTGCGCCTGCGGCCGATCATCATGACCTCGTTCGCCTTCATCCTCGGCGTGGTACCGCTCGCCATCGCCTCGGGCGCCTCGGCCAACAGCCGCCATTCGATCGGCACCGGGGTCATCGGCGGCATGCTCGGCGCGACCCTGATCGCGATCTTCTTCATCCCGCTGTTCTACGTGCTGCTGAGCCGGCTTTCCGCGCGCTTCGCCAAGAAAAAGGGAGAGGCAGAATGAAGCGCGTTGCCCTTGCGTCGCTGGGCGCCCTGCTCCTCGCCGGCTGCACCGTCGGCCCCGATTACCAGCGTCCTCAGACCGAACTGCCGCAAGCCTGGCGTAGCGGCGAAGCGCTGCCGGCCAGCGAGCAGCCTGAAGTGCTGGCCAACCTGGCCTGGTGGCAATTGTTCGAGGATCCGGTGCTGGATGCGCTGGTCGCCGAAGCGCTGGCCAACAACCGCGATCTAAAGACCGCCGCGGCACGAATCGACGAGGCCGCCGGTCTGCTCGGCAGCACCCGCGCCCAGTTGTTTCCGCAGGTCGGCGCGAGCCTCGGCGGCAGCCGCGCAAAAGCCAGCGACAGCGGCGTGACCCCGATCCCGCCCGGGGTCGACCGTATCAACGAGCAGTATGTCGCCGCGTTCAACGTCGGCTGGGAGATCGACCTGTTCGGTCGCCTGCGCCGCGCCACCGAAGCCAGCCAGGCCGAGCTGCTGGCCACCGAGGAAGCCCGCCGCGCCCTGGCGTTGTCGCTCGCCGCCACGGTCGCCAACAGCTACATCAGCCTGCGCAGTCTCGACGACCAACTGGCAATCTCGCGCCATACCCTGGAAACCCGCGAGGAAGCGCTGCGCATTTTCGAGCTGCGTTACGAGGGCGGCGTGGTTTCGGAAATGGAACTGTCGCAAGTGCGCTCCGAAGTGGAGACGGCACGCATCGCCGTACCCCTGCTCGAACAGTCGGTGGCGCAACAGGAGAACGCAATCTCCGTCCTGCTCGGCCGGCTGCCGGGACCGATTGCCCGCGGCAAGACGCTGACCGAGATGAGCCTGCCGCTGCCGCCGCCCAGCCTGCCGTCCAGCGTGCTTGAAAGGCGGCCGGACATCCTCCAGGCCGAGCAGGCCCTGGTCGCCAGCAATGCCCGTATCGGCGTCGCCAAGGCCGCGTATTTCCCGGTGGTGTCGCTGACCGGCTTGTTGGGCTCGAGCAGCGCCGACCTTTCCAACCTGTTCAGCGGCGCGGCGCAGATCTGGTCCTACGGCGCCGATGCGGTGCTGCCGATCTTCACGGCGGGAGGAATCGCCGGACAGGTCAAGGCGGCCGAAGCACGCCAGGTCCAGGCGCTGGAGCAATACCGCAAGGCCATCGAGAATGCGTTTCGCGAGGTCGACGACGCGCTGGTAGCCGGCACCAAGACGCGCGAGGTCGTCGAGGGGCTCATGCGGCAGGTGGAAGCATTGTCCAGCTACGACCGCGTTGCCCGCCTGCGCTTCGAAGGCGGCTACTCCGCCTACCTCGAGGTGCTGGACGCCGAACGCAACCTGTTCCAGGCGCAGATCAACGAATCCCAGGCGCACGCCCAGGCGCTGATCGCCGCCACGACCTTATATAAGGTGTTGGGGGGTGGCTGGCAGGCGGCCAGCCAATGACCGCTGTCCAGTACGCGTCCGGGTCAGCCTGAAGCCCGGTCGCTTGCGGTCATCACAGGCCGACGATCTGCGCATGCAGGCCGCGTTCCTGAAAGCCGTGCAGCAGATTGGCTGCCCGGGTGGACTCGGAATCATAGACCACCATGATCATGTGCGGTCTTCCCGGGTTGTGCCCCACCGAGATCACGCCAGCTTCATGACGCATGCCATTTTCAAGCTGGTCCAAGGCAGCATCGTCGAGGGTTTCGTCGACGTGCAGTACCACTTCGTTGAGTTGTGCGCTCATCATGCTCTCCTCGGAACGACTGATCGTTTCATCATAGATGATTGAATTCGTAGGGTAGACAGGAATAGCCGGTCTCGCCGGC
>JBAPWR010000265.1:0-2231 GCA_049283775.1 Thiobacillus sp. | reverse complement strand
GAAGGCAATCGAGCCGCGGTGATGCGGATGGGCGGCGACGAAGCGCTCGGTGGCGGTGACGAAGGCGGCATCCGAGGTCTTCATGTCGGCGGCGCCACGCGCATACAACTGGCCATCGCGCACTGTGGGTTCGAAGGGGTCGGAGAGCCACTGCTCGAGCGGACCGGTCGGCACCACGTCGGTATGACCGGCGAAGCACAGCACCGGTGTTGTCGTACCCTTGCGCGCCCACAGATTGTCGACGTCGTTGTGGCCGTGGCGTTCGATATGGAAGCCGAGCTTTTGCAGGCGTGCAGCGATGAGGTTGTGGCAGCCGGCATCGTCCGGGGTCAGGGATTTACGCTTGAGCAGTTCGACCGCAAGCTCGAAAGTTTCATTGGCCATGCAGGATCAGGCTCCGAATAGGGCTTGGTATTGGTCTTCGGCGAAGCCGAGATGATAGCGGCCGTCGAGTTCGAGCACCGGGCGCTTGATCACGCTGGGCTGGGCGATCATCAACTGAATTGCACCTGCCTCGTCGCCGGCCGCAGCCTTCTCGGCGTCGGAGAGCTTGCGCCAGGTGGTGCCGCGGGTATTGAGCAGCGCCTGCCAGCCGGTCTGCCGGCAGACCGCTTGCAGCCAGGCCGCGTCGACGCCCTGTTTTCTGAAATCGTGGAAGGGCACATCGCGGCCGTGTTCGGCGAGCCAGGCGCGGGCTTTCTTCACCGTGGTGCAGTTGGGGATGCCATAGAGTTTCATGCTGGTCGGGAGTCCGCCGGCGGCATCGGCCGCGCAAGGACGTAAAATCCGCTAAAACGAAGCCGCGATTCTACCCGACCTGATGCATCCCGCCTCCCATACCCATGCCGCTCCGCCGCCCGTCGGCGAGCCCAGCCTGCGCTCGATCGGCCGCCTGTTTCCCTATCTGTGGGAATTCCGCGGTCGCGTGCTGCTGGCGCTGGCGCTGCTGATCGGCGCCAAGCTGGCGTCGGTGATGGTGCCGCTGGTGCTGAAGGAAATCATCGACGCGCTCGACAAGCCGCGCCCCGAACTGGTGTTGCCGCTGGCGTTGATCCTGTCCTACGGCGTGCTGCGCTTCGCCAGTACCACCTTTTCCGACCTGCGTGACGTGGTGTTCGCCAAGGTCACGCAGCGCGCCATGCGCCGCATCAGCATGGCGGTGTTCGACCACCTGCACGCGCTGTCGCTGCGCTTCCATCTGGAGCGCCAGACCGGCGGCATCACCCGCGACATCGAGCGCGGCGCCAAGGCGATGTCGAGCCTGGTCGGCTACCTGCTGTTCCGCATCACCCCGACGCTGCTGGAAATCCTCATGGTCGCCGGCATCCTCTTCGTCAAGCTCGACTGGGTGTTCGGCCTGCTGACGCTGATCACCCTGGCTGCCTATATCGGCTTCACCGTAACCATCACCGAGTGGCGTACCCAGTTCGTGCGCAAGGCCAACGCCCTCGATTCGCAGGCTTACGGCCGCGCCATCGACAGCCTGCTGAACTACGAGACGGTGAAATATTTCGGCAACGAGAAATACGAGGCCCGCCGCTACGACAGCAGCCTGGTCGAGTGGGAGGACATGGCGCTGAAGTCGCAACGCTCGCTCGGCTTCCTCAACGCCGCGCAGGCCGGGGTGATCGCCATCGGCGTGACGCTGATGGTGCTGCGCGCCGCGGCCGGCGTGGTCGAGGGCACGCTGACCCTGGGCGACCTGGTGATGGTCAACGCCTTTCTGCTGCAGATGTTCCAGCCGCTCAGCTTCCTCGGCGTGATGTATCGCCAGATCAAGGAATCGATCGCCGACGTCGAGCGCATGTTCGGGCTGCTGCAGCGGCCGCGCGAGATCGAGGACAAGCTCGATGCGCGCGATCTCGACATCATCGCCGGCGAAGTGAGGTTCGAGCATGTCAGCTTCGCCTACAACGCCGATCGGCCGATCCTGCACGACGTCAGCTTCGTCATCCCGGCGGGCAAGACCGTGGCGGCAGTGGGCCACAGCGGCGCCGGCAAGTCGACGCTGGCAAGATTGCTGTTCCGCTTCTACGAGGTCGGTGCCGGCAGTATCGCCATCGACGGCCAGGACATCCGCCACGTCACCCAGGATTCGCTGCGTGCCGCCATCGGCGTGGTGCCGCAGGACACCGTGCTGTTCAACGACAGCATCTACTACAACATCGCCTACGGCCGCCCCGACGCCACGCGCGAAGAAGTCATCGAGGCAGCACGCGCCGCCCACATCC
>JBAPWR010000264.1:0-6120 GCA_049283775.1 Thiobacillus sp. | reverse complement strand
GTTTTGAAGAAGTTTTTTGGCATCGACCAAGAACGGGCTACACAAATCATGCTCAAAGTGCATACTGAGGGCGTTGGCGTATGCGGGGTGTTTCCGCGGGATATCGCCCACACCAAGGTCGAACAGGTTGTGGATTTCGCGCGCCAGCACCAGCACCCGCTGCAATGTACGATGGAGGAAAACTAGATGATCGCCCAGGAACTCGAAGTCACGCTGCACATGGCATTCATGGATGCCCGACAGAAGCGCCATGAGTTCATCTCGGTGGAGCATCTGCTGCTGGCGATGCTGGACAATCCTTCGGCGGTCGAAGTGCTGCGCGCCTGCGGCGCGAAGATCGAGGACATGCGCGAACAGCTCGGCAAGTTCATCGAGGAACACACGCCCAAGGTGGCGGGCACCGACGAGGTCGACACCCAGCCGACGCTCGGATTCCAGCGCGTTATCCAGCGCGCCATCCTGCACGTGCAGTCGTCCGGCAAGAAGGAAGTCACCGGCGCCAATGTGCTGGTGGCGGTGTTCGGTGAAAAGGATTCACACGCGGTCTATTTCCTCAGCCAGCAGGGCGTGACCCGGCTGGACATCGTCAATTTCATTTCCCACGGCATCACCAAGACGACGCCGAGCGAGCCGGTCCGCTCGGACGAGGCGAGCGAGGCGAGCACCGAGCCGGCGCCGGCTTCGCCGCTCGACAGCTTCGCGCAGAATCTCAACGCGCAGGCCCTGGCCGGCAAGATCGATCCGCTGATCGGCCGCGACAACGAACTGGAGCGGGTGATCCAGACCCTTTGCCGGCGCAGGAAGAACAACCCCTTGCTGGTCGGCGAGGCCGGGGTCGGCAAGACCGCGATCGCCGAGGGCCTGGCGCGCCGCATCATCGAGGGATCGGTTCCGGAAATCCTCGCGCAAAGCACGGTCTACGCGCTCGACATGGGCGCGTTGCTGGCCGGGACCAAATACCGTGGCGACTTCGAGCAGCGCCTCAAGGGTGTGCTGAAGCAACTGACCGACAATCCCAAGGCGATCCTCTTCATCGACGAGATCCATACCCTGATTGGCGCGGGTGCGGCGTCTGGCGGCACGCTCGATGCGTCCAACCTGTTGAAGCCAGCCTTGTCGTCAGGTCAGCTGCGCTGCATCGGTGCGACCACGTACACCGAATATCGTGGCATTTTCGAGAAAGATCATGCGCTTTCACGGCGTTTCCAGAAAATCGACGTGCCCGAGCCGTCGGTCACCGAGACTGTCGCCATCCTTCGCGGGCTGAAGTCGCGCTTCGAGGACCATCACGGCGTCAAGTACACCTCGGCAGCGCTGACCACGGCTGCCCAGCTTTCCGCGCGCTACATCAGCGACCGCCATCTGCCCGACAAGGCCATCGATGTCATCGACGAGGCCGGTGCTGCGCAGCGCATCCTGCCGAAATCCAAGCAGAAGCGCACGATCACGCCCAAGGAGATCGAGGACATCATCGCCAAGATCGCGCGGATTCCGGCCAAGACCGTGTCCTCCGACGACAAGAACTCGCTGAAGACCCTGGATCGCGACCTCAAGGCCGTGGTTTTCGGCCAGGATGCAGCGATCGATGCGCTGTCCACCGCCATCAAGATGTCGCGCAGTGGCCTCGGCAATCCGCAGAAGCCGATCGGCAATTTCCTGTTTTCCGGTCCCACCGGCGTCGGCAAGACCGAGGTCGCGCGCCAGCTCGCTTACATCCTCGGGGTCGAGCTGATCCGCTTCGACATGTCCGAATACATGGAGCGCCATGCCGTGTCGCGGCTGATCGGCGCACCCCCCGGTTATGTCGGTTTCGACCAGGGCGGCTTGTTGACAGAGGCTGTTAACAAGCATCCCTATGCCGTTGTTTTGCTGGATGAAGTTGAGAAAGCCCACCCGGATATTTTCAACGTTCTGCTGCAGGTGATGGACCATGGCACGCTGACCGACACGAACGGCCGCAAGGCGGATTTCCGCAACGTGGTGCTGATCATGACGACCAATGCCGGGGCTGAAATGCTCAACAAGGCGACCATCGGTTTCTCCAGCGCGCGCGAAAGCGGCGACGAAATGAGCGAGATCCGCCGCATGTTCACCCCCGAATTCCGCAACCGGCTGGATGCGATCATTCCCTTCGCGCCCTTGTCCGAGCCGATCATCCTGCAGGTGGTCGACAAGTTCCTGATGCAGCTGGAAGAACAACTGCACGAGAAGAAGGTCGAGGCCAGCTTCACCGACGCGCTCAAGCGCTATCTTGCCAAGCAGGGCTTCGATCCGCTGATGGGCGCACGGCCGATGGCGCGCCTGATCCAGGACACCATCCGCAAGGCGCTGGCCGACGAACTGCTGTTCGGCAGGCTGGCGCAGGGTGGGCATGTGGTGGTCGATGTCGACTCCGACGACAAGGTCCGCCTGCAGTTCGAAGAGGTCGCGCTCGTATGAACCAACCGTAAAGTTGTCGTAACGGGTGCCGTTGTTCGTTTATCCCCTGAATTCGGGAACGGCAGCACCGGACGACATTGTCCTGATTTTGGCTTTTGAATCAGCGCGATGTCGAAAAGTGCTCGAATCTTTATACGACAACGATACGATTGGAGCGCCCATGAAAACCCATCAAGTACCCCTCGCCGCAGCAGCCCTGATGGCCTTGTTCGCGACGGGTGGAATCGCACACGCAGCCGACAAGGGCAAGGCATCGGACAAGGTCGCATTGGCCCAGCCTGTTTCCGAGGATTCCCTGGCCGCCGCAAGCGAACGCATTCACCAGACCAGCCTGCAGATCAAGGCCGACATGGAGGCCGCCCGAGAGGCGCGCAAGAAGCGCGCGGCCCTGGAGGCCCGCCAGCAGAGCGAGCGCAAGAAAGAGGCCGAACGTGCCCGCGAACAGGCCAAGAAGGACGCCGAAGAACTGGCTGCGACCAAGGAAGCCAGGCAGCGCCAGGCACTCGAGGCCGCGCAGGCCAAGGCCCGGCGGGACGCCGCAGAGCGCGAGAAGAAGGCCGAGCGCGAACGCCAGATGGCGCTGGCCGAGCAGCGCGCCGAGGAAGAGGAGGCCGCCAAGATCCTGGAAGCCAAGCAAAGGGCCGCGCTTGCCCTGAAAGAAGCCATGGAATCGAGCGGGCCGAGGTTTGCCGAGGATCCCCTTACCAGGGAGCAGGCTGAACGCGCGAAGCAGGCAGCCAGGGAAAGAGCCGCCATCGCGTTGAAAAAGGCACGTGAATCGAGTGGCCCGAGGTTTGCCGAAGGCTTGTGATCCCAGCACCGGTTAGTTCCGGGCTTCATTCCATGCAATCCGTATAGAAGGCGCTCACCATGGTGGCGCCTTTTTTCACGTCCAGGGTTTCTGCTTGCCCAGACCGAAGGTCAAAGCCGTTTCCGATTCGGCTTGACCGCATCGACCTTGTCTGACCCCGGTTGCGGTTGGGGATGGTTTGGAAGATGTTGCTGCTGCCGACCAGGCTTGTCACCGCAAGCTTAGGGATGAATTCCCGATTTTTTTCTAAAGGCTTGGTGCGAAGCTACCGTAATCATTTTCACTTCTTTGATGAGGCGGTAGACCGCTTGAGCCAGACCTGACGCCATTGACATGATGTCTGTCTACAGAACGAAACAGTCTTCAACCTTGAATCCACGATTGACATGCCCATGAAACTCCAACGCACATCCCATCTTGCTACGGCCGCGCTGATTGCCTGGCTGTCGCTGTCAGGAAACTCGATTGCAGCAGGCCAGGAAACGAGTGGCGCCGCGGCAAATGGCGCATCGCAGGATGCGCTGGACGCCGCGAGCGAGCGCATTCGCCAGACCGGCGCCCAGATCAAGGCTGACATTGCCGCCATGCGCGAGGCCCGCCGCCAGCGCGCGGCTCTCGAAGCAAAACAGGAAGCGGAACGCAAAAAAGAGGCCGAGCGGGCGCGCGAGCAGGCGCAAAAGGATGCAGCACAACTGGCAGCCGCCAAGGAAGCCAAGCAGCGCCAGAGTATCGAGGCTGCCCTGGCGCAGGCGCGCAAGGAAGCCGAGGAGCGGGCGGCGAAAGCCGAACGTGAGCGCCAGGCAGCGATCGATGCAAAACGTGCCCTCGAGGAAAAGCTCGCCAAGGAACTGGCCGCCAAGGAAAAGGCATACGAGGAGGCGGGCGGCAACAAGCTCGGACAGGACCTCAACTTCGGCGTCGATATTTGAGACGCAAACAGGCATCAACGCATGATCGTGGTTTGCTCGCGCCGCATGCGAATCATTCCAATGCTGTTCACTTCAGAAAGGACATCTGTATGGCATCAAGCATGAAACACCCGCACGGCATCGCTGTGGCGCTGATCGGCGTGGCCGGGCTGCTCGGCGCTGCCGCGGCACAGGCGCAGGAAATCTCGCGCGCCGCGATCATTGCCACCACCTGCTACACCTGTCACGGCACCTTCGGCGTCAGCCCCGGCACCATCCCCAGCATCAACGACATTTCCGCCGAACGCATGATCAGCATCCTGGAGGGCTTCCGCTCGGGCCAGCGGGCGTCGACGGTGATGGGTCGCCACGCCAGCGGCTATACCGACGAAGAAATCAAGGAAGTGGCTGAGTACCTTGGCAACCTTCAGAAAAAAGGAAAATGAACATGTCTGGAATTTCACGTAGGGATTTTGTCAAGCTGCTGGGCGCCAGCAGCGCAATGTCGGCGCTCGGCCTGACCGGCTGCGAAACCGTTCCGAAAACCGCTGCCAAGGCGGCTCCGCGCGTGGTGGTCATCGGTGGCGGCTTCGGCGGTGCCACCTGCGCCAAGTATCTGCGCGTCTACGATCCGACGCTCAACGTCACGATGATTGAGCAGAATGCCAGTTTCACCACCTGCCCGGGCAGCAACTGGGTGCTTGGCGGTCTGCGCAAGATGGAAGACCTGACCCAGAACTACGATGCCCTGCGCAGCAAGCATGGCGTCAAGGTGGTCACTGATCGGGTGACCGCGATCGATCCCGCCAAGCGCATCGTCACCCTCGCCAGCGGCAAGAGTGTCGAGTACGACCGCCTGGTGATGTCTCCCGGCATCGATTTCCGCTGGAACGAAATCGAAGGCTACGACGAAGCGGCCAGCCAGCTGATGCCGCACGCATGGAAGGCCGGCCCGCAGACCGTATTGCTGCAGAAGCAGCTGCAGGCCATGCCCGATGGCGGAACGGTCATCATGAACCCGCCGCCCATGCCTTTCCGCTGCCCGCCCGGGCCGCCCGAGCGCGCGAGCATGATCGCCCACTACCTCAAGGCCAACAAGCCCAAGTCGAAGATCCTCATCCTCGACTCCAAGGAATCCTTCTCCAAAAAGGATCTGTTCATGGATGCCTGGAATAATCTTTATCCCGGCATGATCGAGTGGGTGCCTGCCTCCAAGGGCGGCAAGGTGGTCCGCGTCGATCCGAAATCCCTCACGGTCCATACCGACGACGGTTCGAGCCACAAGGCCGACGTGGTCAACATCATCCCGGCGCAGCGTGCCGGTGTGATCGCGATCGCGAGCGGGCTGTCCAACGATTCGGGCTGGTGTCCGGTCAACCAGCATACTTTCGAGTCAACGCTGGTGCCGAACGTCCACGTCATCGGTGACTCGGCGGTCGCCGGGGCCCTGCCGAAGTCGGGCCATGCCGCCAACAACGTCGCCAAGATGACGGCTGCGGCCATTGTCTCGCTGTTCCGCGGCACCAAGATGCCGACCCCGTCGCATGTCAACACCTGCTACAGCCTGGTGGGCCCCGAGTACGGCATCAGCATCGCGGCGGTCTACCGCCTGGGCGAAGATGGCATGCTGGCAGGCGTCAAGGGAGCAGGGGGCCTCAGTCCCAAGGAAGCCTCCAGCCTGCATCGTGCCCAGGAAGCGGGTTATGCCCAGGGCTGGTACGACAGCATCACCGCAGATAGCTTTGGCTGATTGTCCGGAAACTGCTTGGGAAAGGGCGGCTCAGGCCGCCCTTTTTGCGTGTTTGTTTGCCATGCAAGCTAAAGAAAACGCCATGTCTGGTGGTGTCGAATGACGACCGCTGCGCTTGCCGAGTCCGGCAGAATCCCGCACCATACGGCACCCTTACTGAATATCCGGAGTCCCCATGAAAGCCCGTTACGCTCCCCTGATCGCCCTGACTG
>JBAPWR010000263.1:0-6267 GCA_049283775.1 Thiobacillus sp. | reverse complement strand
GCCAGGTCTGCGCCCCGCGGCTGCCATGCTGCCAGGCGAAGGCCGCCAGCTGGCGTATCGAAACGGTGCCGAAGCGCAGATGCACCGACAGGTAGGACGGGCCTTTCAGCGCGGGAAAATCGCGGGTTTCCTGGTAACGGTCGATACGCACCTGAAAATCCTCGAACAGCGCCTGCCCTCCGCTCATGCCGACCGGCAGCTGCAACTTGCGCAGATTGGTCGGCTGGAAGCCCATGTCCTCGAGCGAACGCAGCGGGCTGGAATGGGGAACCAGGCGATCCTGATAGCGCTCGACCGGGTAAGCGGTCAAATGGAAGGGCGTCAGGGCCCTGAGCCAGGCATTCTTGTACGGGGTAAAGACGCTGAATGGCCTGCCCGCGGCAGTGAGCACTTCCTCACCTTCGAAGATCACATGGTCCTTGTAGTGGTGAACCGCGATACCAAGGGACTTGAGTTCTTCTTCCACGGCGGCATCGCGTTCGATCGCGAAGGGGTCGTCGTCGTGATTGAAATAGAGTGCATCGGCGCCCGCTTCCTGCGCCAGTTGCACGATCACTTCGCGCGCGATGCCGTGGCGCACGATCAGTCCGCCGCCACGGCCCTCGAGCGCCTGCTGCAGTTCGGCCACACTGGCGTGGATGAATTCGACCCGCCGGTCGGCCGGGTCGGATAGCGGGTCGAGGATGGCGCGGTCGAAGACGAATGCACAGACGACCTGGCGCGCATGCTTAAGCGCGTGATGGAGGGCGGCGTGGTCGAAGTCGCGCAGGTCGCGGCGGAACCAGACCAGCGCGCGATCGTATTCAGGCATGGACAGGACTCGTCAAAAAACGTCGCATGGATGGACAGCGGCTTTTGGTTGCTCACCCGGGCAGATTACAATTGCAAGGACATTATGGATACCGTGAACCTCACCCATCACTTTCTGATCGCCATGCCGAACATGGTCGATCCGAACTTCAACGGCACCCTGACCTACATCTGCGACCACGGCGAACAGGGTGCGCTGGGCGTGGTGGTGAACCGTCCCATCGATCTCGACCTGTCCACCCTGTTCGAGCAGATCGGCCTATCGCTGCCCGAAAACCTGCAGCGCCAGACGGTCTATTTCGGCGGGCCGGTGCAAACCGAACGCGGCTTCGTCCTCCATTCCCCGCCCCAGGTCTACAGTTCCACCCTTGCCGTCAGCGACTCGGTAAGCCTCACCACTTCCAAGGATGTGCTCGAAGCGGTCAGCCAGGGCAGCGGCCCGGAAAAATTCATGGTCTCGCTCGGCTACGCCGGATGGTCGGCCGGACAACTCGAGGACGAGATCAAGCAAAACGCCTGGCTGTCGGTCGCGGCCGACCCCCAGGTGATTTTCGACACTCCGCCCGAAGACCGCCTGCCCGCCGCGATGCGCCTGCTCGGCATCGATTTCGCCAGCCTTTCAGAAGAGGCCGGACACGCTTGACCTCCGGGTTTTCCCCTACGCAGCGCGGTACCGTCCTGGCCTTCGACCTTGGCCTGAAGCGCACCGGCGTGGCATCGGGGGAACTCGGCATCGGCGTCGCTCACCCGCTCAGCGTGATCCATGCCGACTCGACCCAAACCCGGCTCGACGCCATCGCCAAGCTCGTCGCGGAATGGCAACCAGTGCTGCTGGTGCTGGGTCTGCCGACCCATGCCGACGGCAGCGAACACGAGATGACCCGGGTGGCGAGGAATTTCGCCCGCAAGCTGGAAAACCGCTTCGACCTGCCGGTTTTCCTGGTCGACGAACGCCACACCAGCACCGCTGCGGAAAGCGAATTGCACGACGCCGGCATCCACGGTAAAAAGCACAAGGCGCTCGTCGACGCGGTCGCCGCCCAACTCATCCTGCAGGGATTTTTCGATGCTCGCCTCACTGCCTGACGCCGACACGCTGATCACCCGGCTCGCCGACGCCATCGCCCCCACCCTGACGCCGGAGACGGCCATCGTCGGCATCCATACCGGCGGGGTCTGGGTCGCCGAACGGCTGCACGCACAACTCGACATCGCCACCCCGCTCGGGGTACTCGACATCTCGTTCTACCGCGACGACTTTTCCCGCATCGGCCTGCACCCGCAGGTCAAACCCTCGAACCTGCCCTTCAGCCTCGAGGATCGTCCGCTGATCCTGGTCGACGACGTGCTCTTCACCGGCCGCACCGTGCGCGCGGCGATGAACGAACTGTTCGACTACGGCCGCCCGGCTTCGATACGGCTGGCTGTGCTGGTCGACCGCGGCGGTCACGAACTGCCGATCCGTCCCGATTTCGCCGGCGCGGTCGTCGACGTCCCGCCGCAAAAGAATGTCACCCTTTCGCGTGAACCCGATGGCCGCCTCAAGCTGACGCTCGCATGAATCCACAACTCACATCCGACGGCAGGCTGCGCCACCTGCTCACCCTCGAAGGCCTGCCGCGCGCGATCCTGACGCAGATCCTCGATACCGCGGAGTCCTTCATGGACGTCGGCGAGCGCGAAGTGAAGAAGGTCCCGCTGCTGCGCGGAAAGAGCATCTTCAACCTGTTCTTCGAGCCGTCGACGCGCACCCGCACCACCTTCGAGATCGCCGCCAAGCGACTCTCCGCCGACGTCGTCAACCTCAACATCGCCACCTCCAGCCAGACCAAGGGCGAGGCGATCCTCGACACCGTCGATAACCTCGCGGCGATGCATGCCGACATGTTCATCGTGCGCCACTCGCAGTCGGGTGCCGCACATTTCATCGCGCGCAATGTCGCGCCACACATTTCGGTGATCAATGCCGGGGACGGTCGCCATGCCCATCCGACCCAGGGCCTGCTCGACATGTTCACCATCCGCCGCTACAAGGGCGCGTTTCACAACCTGACCGTGGCCATCGTCGGCGACGTGCTGCACTCGCGTGTGGCGCGCTCGCAGATTCACGCGCTGAACATCCTCGGCGTGCCAGAAGTGCGCGTGATCGGACCCAAGACCCTGCTCCCGGTCGGCGTAGAGCAGATGGGCGTCAAGGTATTCAACACCATGGAGGACGGCCTCGCCGGCTGCGACGTGGTGATCATGCTGCGACTGCAGAATGAGCGCATGAAGGGCGCACGCCTGCCGAGCGCCCAGGAATACTTCAAGTTCTATGGCCTGACCCAGGACAAGCTCGACCTGGCCCGACCCGACGCCATCGTCATGCACCCGGGTCCGATGAACCGCGGCGTCGAGATCGATTCCGAAGTCGCCGACGGCCCGCAGTCGGTGATCCTGCCGCAGGTGACCTACGGCATTGCGGTGCGAATGGCGGTGATGGCCTTGCTGACGCGAGGTGAGACGGCATGAGCCACCTGACGAGGGACCCGCGCAGCGGGATCGGTAGCAAGGCGACCGCCGTCGGACGCCGACATGAAAAGGTTTGCACCCTCGACCATCTCACAGAGGCGTTTGCATGAAGATCCACATCAGGAACGGCCGCGTCATCGACCCGAAGAACGAGCTCGACCAGGTCGTCGATCTCTACATCGCCGCCGGCCGGATAGTCGGCGTCGGCACTGCACCGGCCAACTTTCACGCCAACCGCACCCTCGACGCCAGCGGCCTCGTCGTCTGCCCCGGCCTGGTCGACCTCTCGGTAAGGCTGCGCGAGCCCGGCTTCGAATACCGCGCCACGCTGGAGACCGAGATGCTGGCCGCAGCCGCTGGCGGCGTCACCTCGCTCGCTTGCCCGCCCGACACCGACCCGCCGCTGGACGAGCCGGGGCTGGTCGAGATGCTCAAGTTCCGCGCCCGCAACCTGCCGGGACCACGGGTCTACCCGGTCGGCGCTCTGACGCAGAAACTCGCCGGGCAGTCGCTCACCGAGATGGCCGAGTTGACCGAGGCCGGCTGCGTCGCCTTTACCCAGGCCGACGTGGCGATCGACGACACTCTGGTGCTGCTGCGGGCGATGGAATACGCCGCCACCTTCGGTTACAGCGTCTGGCTGCGACCGCAGGACCACGCACTGAGCCGCAGTGGCATCGTGCACGATGGCGCGGTCGCCTCGCGCCTCGGCTTGCCGGGCATTCCCGCGCTGGCCGAGACGGTGGCGCTGGCCACCATTCTGCAGCTGGCACGCGCAACCGGCGTGCGGCTTCACCTCAGCCGCCTGTCGACGCGCGATGGCATCGCCATGGTGCGCGCAGCCAAGGCACAGGGCCTGGCGGTGAGTTGCGATGTCGCCACCACCCACCTGCACCTGTCGGAAAACGACCTGGTCGGCTTCGATTCGCACCTGCACCTGTCGCCACCGCTGCGCGGCCTGCGCGACCGCGATGCAATACGCGAAGCCCTGCGCGATGGTTCGATCGACGCGATCTGCTCCGACCACACGCCGGTCGACGAGGACGCCAAACTGGTGCCGTTCGGCGAGTCCGCGCCGGGTGCATCCGGCGTCGAACTGCTGCTGCCGCTGACGCTGAAGTGGGCGCGCGAAACAGGCGTATCGCTAGCCGACGCGATCGACCTGATTTCCTGGAAACCTGCGCAGATCCTCGGCATTCCGGCCGGCCACCTGTCCATCGGCAGCAACGCCGACGTCTGCATATTCGATCCCGATGCGGAATGGATCGTCACCCCAGACAGCCTGATAAGCCAGGGCAACAACACCCCTTTCCTCAACCATCCGATGCAAGGGCAGGTCCGCTACACCGTGATCGACGGCCATCTCGACTTTGAGCTGAACCCGCGTCGAGCCTGAGCGCGTGCGGCAACAGCGGCGTCATCATTCACGGCCAGGCTGGCGTCGGCTGCAAGCAATTTTTTTCTCATGTTGATTCTGTTCATCAGCTTTGCGGCGGGTGCCCTTGCGGTAGCGGGGTTTGCGCCGCTGCAGGCGTATCCCTTGCCAGTCCTCGCGCTGGCGGTGCTGTTCGCCCTGCTGGCAAGAACCACGAGTTCACGCGCCGGATTCCTGATCGGCCTGGCCTTCGGCTTGGGATTGTTCGGTGCGGGGGTGAGCTGGATCTACGTCAGCCTGGCGGTGTACGGCAACATGATGGCGTGGCTGGCGGCACTCGCGACGCTGCTGTTCTGCCTGGTGCTGGCGCTGTTTCCTGCGGTGGTGGGCGCACTGCAGGCGCGCTGCGGGGAAGATATCAGGATCCGCCTGCTGCTGGTGCTGCCGGCACTCTGGGTGCTGCTGGAATGGACTCGCGGCTGGCTGTTCACCGGCTTTCCCTGGCTGGCGATGGGCTATTCGCAGGTGCCGCACAGCCCGCTCGCCGGGTTTGCACCGCTTTTCGGAGTCTACGGCGTGAGTCTGCTGATGGCTTTGGCGGCCGGCCTGCTGGTATGGACCGCCCAGTCATGGCGCAATCGCGCCCATCTGTTATGGGGGATGTGCGGACTGGCTGCACTGTTGGTCGGCGGCCAGGCATTGCGCCAGGTCGACTGGACCACGCCCGAGGGAGAGCCGACCTCGGTCGCGCTGCTGCAGGGCAACATCCCGCAGGACATGAAATGGCAACCCGAAAAGGTGGTCGACACCCTGCTGCTTTATGCCCGCATGGCCGAGGCACACCCGGCGCGTTTGATCGTCATGCCGGAAACGGCCTTGCCCCTGTTCGAATCGGAGCTGCCCGCCGAGTACCGCGAACGACTCGACGCCATCGGCCGCAGCAATGGTGGCGACGTGCTGGCGGGCCTGGCGACCGGATCGATCGACGGCGACTACTTCAACAGCGTCATGAGTTTCGGCAGCGCCCCCGGCCAGACCTATCACAAGGTTCATCTGGTTCCGTTCGGCGAGTTCATTCCGTTCAAGCCACTGTGGGGATGGGTCGTGAAGGTGCTGCACATTCCCCTTTCCGACTTCGCCCGCGGCAGCACGGCGCAGCAGCCCATGAATATCGGCGGACAGCGGGTGGCGGCCAACATCTGCTACGAGGATGTCTTCGGCGAGGAGATCATCCGCCAGCTGCCCGAGGCCACGGTGCTGGTCAACATGAGTAATCTCGCCTGGTTTGGCGATTCGCTCTCGCCCTGGCAGCACGCGCAGATTTCGCAGATGCGCGCGCTGGAAACCGGACGCATGATGCTGCGCGCGACCAATACCGGCGTCACCGCGATCATCGATGCAAAAGGCCATCAACTGGCTTTCCTGCCCCTGTTCACGGAAGGCGTGCTGAAGGGCGACATCCAGGGCTATGCCGGTGCCACGCCTTATGTGCTCTGGGGCAATCTGCCGGTGCTGGTGGTGGGTTTCGGACTGCTAGGATTTGCCGTGATTCGCTGCCGCTTCAGGCAACA
>JBAPWR010000262.1:0-3608 GCA_049283775.1 Thiobacillus sp. | reverse complement strand
CTGAAAACTGAAGTCGGCTGGCGCCCCTTCCCAGGTCACCTCGCCCTTGAACGTCGCCGCGCCGCGCCGCATCGCATCCTTGAAACCGAAGCGCGACAGCATCTTGCCGGCGTCGAAGACGTCGAGCTGAAGATTGGCGCGGGTATCGCCCTGCCCGTACTTGCGCCACACCCCGTTCAGTTTCAACACGCTGTCGTCATGACTGAGCTGCAGGCTGTCGATGATCAGGCCCTGCGGCGAACCGTGGGCAATCGCTTCGAGCCGCCCCAGTGGCTGGCCTTCCAGCCGGAAATCCTCCACCGTGACATCCAGTACCGGCACATCCCCGACGCTCAAGCTGCCGCTTGCCGCGCTGCCCCCGGCTGCCGAGGCGGGCGGAATCGTCAGATGCTTGAACTGGGCAGACACCCGCGCCGGCTGGTCGCCCGCCGGTCGATAGGTCACATTTCCGGCGATGCCATCGGCATTGACCGAAGTGCGCAGCAGGCCGTTGCGGTTGCGCCCCTGCAGCCGCACGTCGCTGAAGCGGCGCCCCATAAGGTCGAGATTCGCCAACGTCAGGTCGATAGACGAAATCGGCAAGCCCCCGCCGCGCTCCTTGTCCGGCAGCATCGCCATCCAGTCGCCGAGGCCCAGCCCGCTGGCCTGGCCCGCAAGCCTGAGGCCTGGCTCGGCCGGCAGTTGTGCCACACCGCCGAAGCGCACCTCGCCGCGGTCGAACTGGCTCTCGCCGCGAGTGCGCCAGACCGCACCGATGATCCGGCCCAATTGCACTTCCCACTGCCGGCCACTCGGCTGCGGGTCGAGCCGAACCAGCAGGGGCATGGGTTGCTGTGGCGACTTCTTCAGCGGCACAGGCAGGCTCGATCCGAGCCCGACCAGTTCCGATTCGAGCTGCACCCGGCTGCCGCCGCGGCCGATCACGATCTGCCCGCGCCAGGGCGCCTCTCCCCAGAGGTGGCGGCCCCAGGGGCTGCCCAGCCACGGCGCCAATCCCGCGGCGGACACCTGGCCGCGGGTGAGGATCTCCACCTGGCCGTCGCGGGTGGCAGCGCTGATCTGCAGCGGGCCGCCGAGATACTGGGCGGTGACGCCCTGGGTACCGACACTCTGTTCGGTGAAGTGGACATCGCCGGTAACCCGTTCCAGTCGCGGCATTCCGGGCGGAAACAGGGTGTTGTTGGCGAAGCTTAGTCGACCCGCAACGCTGGCATCCTCACTATGCTCCAGCGGCACCTTGATTTTCAGGGCCAGCCGCGCCGGACCACTGCCATCGAGGGCTTCGGTCAGGCCGATCAGGTGATCCCCGACCGGGCTGAAATTGGTGAAGCGGATGAAATCCTGGATCGGTCCGCTGGCCTCGCCCTCGACTTCGAGAACATGCTCGTGCGCGCCGAGGTCCGCAATCGTCACCCGCACCGGAAGCAGAGCCGTGTTGTAGATGCGCGCCTGGCGCGCCTGCAGGTCCATGCGCTTGCCGTGGAAGACCAGCTGCGCCGCGATGCCGTCGATGCGCGGCCAGCCGTGAGCGTAGTTGAGCACGCCATCCCTGATCGGCACCTCGACCTTGAACTGGCCATCGCGATCAGCGTCGAAGGGGAAGTTCTTCAGGTCGCCCTTCAGGGTCAGCTTGACGTCGTCGGCCGCCGCCTTGATCACGCCGTCGCGGACCCAGTTGACGGTGTTGTCGCTGAGATTGGTCGGCAGATAGCGATACACCCGCGTGCCGTCGGCACGGCTCAACTGGGCGCTCAGGTCGATGATGCCGCGCTGTCCGGCGATGTATTCGTACTGTCCTGCGGCCTGCCCGGCGGCATCGGCATTGGCGAACTGCGCCGCGTCGAGCTTGAACAGATAGCCCTGCGCGGTCGGCTTCCAGCTGCCGCGCGCCTGCAGGCTGTCGATCTCGATGCGCGGATCGCGAAACAGTGCCGGCATGTCGAGCGCCATCGACTGTCCGGCCAGTTCGAACACCCCGCCCGCGGCATCGCCCCTGACCCACCCGGAGAGGTTGGCAACCCCCGGTCGCGTGCCCTGGGCGTCCAACCCGAGTCCGCTGAAGCGGGTGTCGATGGAAAAATCCTGCGGCGAGGGATGCCCGCCCTTCCAGCTGAACTGCAATGAATCAAGCCGGCCGCGCGGGCCGAGCGAAATGAACGCCTTGCCCATCGCCTCGGGGATCGGCAGCGACGCCAGCATGCCTGGCCAGACTGCCAGGTCGAGATTGCTGGCGCTGATCCGGCGGCCGAGGATGCCCCAGGCAAACCCGGCATCGAAGGGCTTGGTCAAGTCCGTGCCGGGGCGCGAGAACTGCACCTTGGTGAAGTCGATCCGCTGACCTTGCGGCTCGTGCTTCCACACGGCACTGCCCTTGACGCGATCGAGCCGCAGCTCGGGCCGGTCCTCGCCGAGCGTGGCGGCGATTCCACCCAGGTTGAAGCCGGCTGCCAGGCTTTCCATTCTTCCGTCAACGAGGCGAAGCACCAGGTTGAATGCGCCGCGACCGCGTTGCGGCAGTTGCACTTCCGGCAGCCATTGAGCGAGTTCGGAGAACGACAGCCCGGTGATCGTGCCCTCGATCGGCCCGCTCCAGACCTGCTTGCCACTGCGCTTGCGGCTTCTCAGGTCCGCCTCGAACAGCAACGGCGTCGCCAGTTCGCCTGGCGGCGTCGCGCGCAAACGGAACTGGTGACGGTTGAACAGGTTGTCCAGTTCGAAGTCGACCGCATCGAAGCGCAGCGGCGGCACCTGGCGCACCTCGTCGTGCCAGACCAGGGTCGCATCGGCGATATGAATGCGGCGCTGTTGCAGCACCCAGTCGCTGAAGCCTCCCCGGGAATCGCCCGGGTTGATCGCAATGCCGCCGATGTAGAAGCGGCCGTCCGGTGCACGGCGCGCGTTCAGCGACAGGCCCCTGAGTTCGATGCTGTTGAAGCGCAGTTCCAGCAACAGCAGCGAACGCCAGGCAAATGTCGCGTCGAGGCTCGGCAGATACAGCGCCGGCCGGCCCTTCTGGTCGTAGATCTGCACCCCTTCGAGGCGGAATTCCGGGCGCGCCTGCTGCCAGCTGCCCGCCACCGCATGCAGCGTGACCCGCTGCCCGAGTGCGGCCGACATCAGGCTCGCCAGCGTGTCGCGATGCTGCCCGATGTTCGGCAACACCCAGAAGTACATCGTCGCGGCGGCCAGCACCCCCAGCAACACGGCCACGCCCAGCAGCGCCGACAACCAAAGCGTGGCACGGTGCGAGAAGTGGAAAATGGCGCGCAGGGATTTCATTCAGTTCGGCTCAGGCCAATATTCTAGCGGCTGACAGCGCCTTCGCCGGCGGTCGGCGTGCCTCGAACGGGCAAAAAAACGTGTCTAACGGCGACGGACACGAAGGAACGCGAAGGGAAAGTTCCAACCGGAATACAGCACGAATTTCGTCAGTCATTCATAGGCTTTCATTCACATCATTCGCGGACACATCTTTGATCTTTGCTTTTCCTTCACGTTCCTTCGCGTCCTTCGCGGTAAAAACTTCGCAGCAAGAATTTCTTTACCCCTCGGTAAACCGGTGGATCTGCCGGCGGTCGCGCTTGGTCGGGCGGCCCTTGATCTCCGCC
>JBAPWR010000261.1:0-7981 GCA_049283775.1 Thiobacillus sp. | reverse complement strand
ACGCACAGTCGCATGACGGCGGAACAGCGCGCGGCGGCCGGCATCGGCGATGGCCTGGTGCGGATTGCCGTCGGCCTCGAGGCTTTGGCGGACATCCAGGCCGATCTGGAACGGGGGCTGAGCGCATGAAAAAGCTGCTGGCCATAGTCGTGCTGCTGGGCGCCTCGCTGGCGCACGCCGAAGACATGATCGAAATCCGTTATCTCGAGCAGGACCCGGGCGATGCACCGTTCGTGACGCGGATCCTGGTGACGCCGGACTATCTGCGCATGGACAGCGGGGCGGCGGAGGATGACTTCGTGCTGCTGGACAGGCAGCAGCGCCAACTCTTCAATGTCCTGCGCGGCAGGAATATCGCCATGCTGTTCAAGCCCGGCACGCTGCCACCCAAGCCGGCCGTCTGGGAGGTTATCAATACGGTCGAGCCGTCGGCCCAGGGAACCCAGCGCTATGCGCTGCAGGTCAACGGCACGCTGTGCGCGCAGGGCAGGGTGGCCAAGGGCGCCCACCCCGATGCGGCCCGAGCGATGGCGGAAATGAAGACCGTGCTGGCGGCGACCCAGTACGGCGTCTGGCAGACGTCACCGGCGGAGATGCAGCACGACTGCGATCTGGCGAATCTGGTTTGGGAATTCGGCACGGTCCTCGAACTCGGGCTACCGCTCGAGGACGAGGAATTCACCGGGCGGCGTAGCGAACTCGAGTTCGAGGGGCGGGTCCCGCTCCAGCCCGCCCTGTTCAAGCTTCCCGAAGGCATGCCGGTGATGGCTGCCCCGAGCCAGCCTGGCTCATAGCGGGTTGACCACCAGCGTGCAGCCGACCGGGTCGCACGCGACATAGCCCCAGCGCGCATACCAGTCCGGCACCACCCAGCGTTCCGCAACGTGTCCGTCCAGCTGCAGCGTGTGACGTGCCGGACGATGGGTGTGTCCGTGTATCAGTTGGCGGGCCTGCTGCCCGCTCAACATGCGCTCCACTTCTCCACTGTTCACATCCATGATCTCGGCAGTCTTGTCGGCCTTGGCCGATTCGCTGCGCCCGCGCACCCGGCGCGCCAGGAGCTGTCTCAGTCCACGCGGCAGGCGGGCGAGCAGCGCCTGCGTCCACGGGTGGCGTATGCGGCGGCGGAATTTCAGGTAGGCAGTATCGTCGGTGCAGAGGGTATCGCCGTGCATCAGCAGCGTCGGCACGCCATAGAGGTCGATCAGGGTCGGGTCGGCGAGCAACGTCATCCCCGACTTTGCGGCATAACGCTCGGCCAGCATGAAGTCGCGATTGCCGTGCATGAAAAACACCGGTGTGCCGGATTCGACCAGGGACTTCAGATGTCGCGCAGTATCGAGGGCGATCTGCTCGTCATGGTCGTCGCCGACCCAGGTCTCGAACAGGTCGCCGAGGATGTAGAGCGCATCCGCACCGACTGCCTCTTCCTGCAGAAAACGAAAAAAATGCCCGCTGGCTAGCGGGCGTTCATCGGTCAGATGCAGGTCGGCGACGAAGAGGCTGCGACCGGTCTTCACCGCCTGCTTCAGACTATTTCCGCCTTGGTGATGACGACGTCTTCCAGCGGCACGTCCTGGTGGCCCGCGCGATTGCCGGTTTTTACCTTCTTGATCTTGTCGACTACGTCGGTGCCCTCGACCACCTTGCCGAACACCGCGTAGCCGTAGCCCTGGGGGGTCGGGGCGGTGAAATTGAGGAAGCTGTTGTTGGCGACGTTGATGAAGAACTGCGCAGTGGCCGAATTGGGATTGGGGGTGCGCGCCATGGCGATGGTGTAGGCCTCGTTCTTCAGGCCGTTGGCAGCCTCGTTCTCGAGCGGGGCGCGCGTCGGTTTCTGCGTCATGCCCGGTTCGAAGCCGCCGCCCTGGATCATGAAGCCGTCGATCACGCGATGGAAGATCGTGCCGTCGAAAAATCCATCGCGCACGTACTGCAGGAAATTCTCCACCGTTTTCGGTGCCTTCTCGGCGTCGAGTTCGAGGGTGAGGGTGCCGAGGGAGGTGTGCAGCTTGACCATGTTTGTCCTTGTCTGTTTCAAAGTTGGGTTTCGTGGAGGATTTTCCAGCGACCGTTCTCGCGGCTCCAGAACTGCCGCTTGACGGTGCGGTTGCTGAAGTTGTTGCTGCGATATTCCTGGACGAAGTTGACCAGGGCGAAGTCCGGACGTTCCGGATAGAGCATCAGGCTGAGTCCGTCGACATCGACCTTGATCCACTCCTTGCCGGCGTTGACGCGCTGCTTGGTTTCGCTGAACTGGCGGAAATCCTGGTCCTGGGTGCGAAAGGACGGGCTGTAGTGGCTCAGCAGCCTGTCCGTGTCACGGCTTTCCCAGTCGCGGCGCCACGCATCGATCGCACTCGTGAGATCGTTGCGCCGCGCATCGAGATGCTCGTAGGCGATCCACTCGACTTCCCTGGCGATGATCACCGGGGTTTTGCCGTTCTGGATGTATTGGCCCAGGCGGGTGAGGTCGTCATTCGCCAGCACCACGCAGCCTTCGCTGGCCAGCGGCGCGCGGCTGTAGGTGTTGCTCGGGCTGCCGTGAATCCAGATGCCGTGGCCGGTGCGCTTCTGGCGGCGGTCCCACTCGTTGGGGTAGTCCAGGGTGAAGGCCCCGCTGCCGTAGAAATCGCTGAGTTCGCGCGGCGACTTGAAGCCGGAAACCCTGTAGATGCCGATCGGCGTGCGGTTGTCGCCTTCCTTCTGTTTGCCGACGCCGGCCTTGCCGACGGTGATGTAGAAATCGGCTACCCGGACCGGCAGGCCGGAACGATTTTCGTAGACGTACAGGCGCGAGCGGCTGGCGTCGACAACCAGGGCGTGCTGGTAGCTTTCGTCGAGTTCGAGGAGATAAGCCGGCACCTTGTCATCCGGCAGGCTGTCGGTGAGGGTGCGCACGCGCTGCCGCGCCTCGTGCCGCAACTGCTCAAGATCGGCGGCGCGGCCGCCGGTGTTGCCTAGCGTATCCAGCGGCTTGGCGCGGGCCAGCAGCAGGTCGCCCTTGATCAGTTGGGCGAGACGAAAATTGGGGTGGTTTTTGGTCAGTTGATCGACTGCTTGCAGTGCGTCGGGCAGACGGCTCTGCGAGATGTCCACCAGGCTCTTGGCCAGCAGGCGGTCGGCGTCCAGCCCTGCTGCCTGCAGCGCAGCGGAAGCGAGGAGGGCGCCGAGCGCGAGAGCGGGCCGCAGCAGCATGATCAACGTGAATTCTCGCCGACGATGCGCCACTGTCCGTCCTGCAGGGCGAAGGTCAGGGTCTTGCTGACCGTCGATTGATGCCGGTCGGAGCGGTAGGCCTGACGGAATGTTGCGGTGGCCATTTCGCCGACCTGCTCGAGCTTGAGGTCGCTGATCTTGATGTCGATGGATTTGGGAGCGGTGATGCGGCTGCGGCGCTGTTCCACCCAGTCGGCGCGCGTCATCCCGGATGGTGCGTATTGGGGGGCGTAGAAGCCCAGGTAGGCTTCGACATCCTTGTCCGCCCAGGCACGGGCCCAATCGGCGACGACAGATTTCAGTTGCTTGTCAGCTGCGGGGACGTCGCGAACGGGAGCATCGGGGCTTGTGGCATCAAGAACCGGTACGGCCACCGGTGTTGCGGACACGGCAGGATTGTTCTTCGCCACCACCACAGGGGCAGCGACAGCTGGCGTGGCGACCACTGGCTGGCGAGGCTGGCCGCCCATCATGTCCTTGATCAGTGCCAGCTTGGTCTGAGCGGTGGCGTTGCTGGTGTCGAGTTGGAGGGCCTTGTCGTAGGCGATGGAAGCCATCTTGGCATAGATGTCGCCGAGGTTTTCATGCGCTGTGGCGTAGCTGGGATGCGTCCTGATGGCCATTTCCAGGGCGTTCTTGGCATCCTCATACTTGCCCTGCGAGGCATGGAGAACGGCCAGGTTGTTGTAGGGCTCGGGCAGTTCCGGATAGTCCTCGGTCAGGCTGGTGAAGATCTGGATCGCTTCACTGGTCTTGCCCTGGTCGGCGAGGATCAGTCCCTTGAGGAAACGTGCCTGGGCATCCTGGGGATTCGTTGCGAGGTAGCGTTCGGCACGCGCCAGTGCGCCAGTCAGATCGCCCTTGCGGAACTGCTGGTTGATTTCCTGGATTTCGTTGGCAAAGACCGGCGTGCCGGCGAGTATGGCGCAGGCAGCTAGGGCAACGATAAAGCGTGGCAGGGCCATGTGATATGCTCGGGTCAACATTTCAGAAGCTTGGATTCTAACAATTTAAGCCCTGCCTAAACAGGGTGCATGCCCCCCCGTTCCGCTTGCAGACTTCTTTCCCGCCATGTTGCTCATCCACAATTCGCTGACCCGAACCAAGGAAGAATTCGTTCCGATGGAACCGGGCAAGGTTCGCATGTACGTCTGCGGCATGACCGTTTACGACCTCTGCCATCTCGGACACGCGCGGGTCTTCGTGGTATTCGACATGGTGACGCGCTGGCTGCGGGCCAGCGGCTATCAGGTCGAGTACGTCAGGAACATAACGGACATCGACGACAAGATCATTAAGCGTGCACAGGAAAACGGCGAAACGCCGGCCGCGCTGACCGAGCGCTTCATTGCCGCGATGCACGAGGATGAGCGTGCCCTGGGGGTGCTGCCGCCCGACCATGAGCCGCGCGCGACCGACTATGTGGCGCAGATGCTGGCGATGATCGCGCAGCTGGAACAGAAGGGCCTAGCCTATCCGGCTCCCAACGGCGACGTCTATTACAGTGTGCGCGGTTTCGCCGACTACGGCCGCCTGTCGGGCAAGAGCCTCGACGAACTGCGCGCCGGAGAACGCGTGGAGGTCGACCCCAACAAGCGCGACCCGATGGACTTCGTGTTGTGGAAGGCGGCCAAGCCGGGCGAACCGGCGTGGGACTCGCCCTGGGGGCCGGGGCGCCCGGGCTGGCACATCGAGTGCTCGGCGATGAGTGCCGAGCTGCTCGGCCATCACTTCGATATTCACGGCGGCGGCCAGGACCTGCAGTTTCCCCATCACGAAAACGAGATTGCCCAGTCCGAGGGGGCGCATGGCTGCCGCTTCGTCAATTACTGGATGCACAACGGCTTCGTCCGGGTCGACAACGAGAAGATGTCGAAAAGCCTGGGCAATTTCTTCACCATCCGCGAAGTGCTGCAGAAATATGACCCTGAAGTGGTGCGCTTCTTCATCCTGCGCGCCCATTACCGCAGTCCCCTGAACTACTCCGACGCCCATCTCGACGATGCCCGGGGCGCGCTGACGCGTCTCTACACGGCACTGAAAAATGTCCCGCTAGCAGTCGGCCCGATCGACTGGAACCAGGCCGATGCGACGCGTTTTCTCCAGGCGATGAATGATGATTTCAATACGCCTGAAGCCCTGGCGGTGCTGTTCGATCTCGCCAGCGCGTCCAACCGCGGCGATGCGGCGGCGGCTCACAGCCTGCGCGCACTGGCGGCCACGCTCGGCCTGCTGCAGCGTGATGCGACGGCGTTCCTGAAGGCGGGCGCAGCGCCCGGGGGAATGGCCGAAGACGAGATCGAAGCGCTGATCGCGGCGCGCCGGGCGGCGCGTCAGTCGAGAAATTTTGCCGAGTCCGACCGGATTCGTGACCAGTTGATCGAGGCCGGCATCGTGCTGGAGGATGGACCGGTTGGCACGACCTGGCGCCGTGCCTGAGGCAGCAAGAATGAGCTTGGCGGACCGCCAATGAAAAAGGGACGGCCGAGCCGTCCCTTTTTTCGTCCAGGCGTTCCTGCTTACTGGGCAGGAGCGGCCGGTGCGGCAGGAGTCGCAGGTGCAGCCGTGGCGGGCGCCGGCTGCGTGTAGGCAGCCGGGTTGAACATCTGCAGCAGCACGTTCGGGTCGAACGGGTTGACGTAGCCGGGGGTGCCGGCGGCCGGGGCGGTAGCCGGCGCAGCTGCGGGCTGGCCATAAGGCGTGGTGGCGAACCAGCTGGCGGGATCAAGCGGGTTGAACGCGCCCGCCGGAGCGCCGGTCATGCCACCGGTCAACGGAGCGGTGTAGGTGTTCGGGTTCAGCCAGGTGCCCCACGAACCGTAAGTGGCGGGGTTCATCGAAGCGCCCATCCAGCCGGTGTAGAGGGCCGGGTTCAGCGGTGCCACGGCCAGTTGCATGGCGCGCGGATCCAGCGGCGACATCATCCACTTCAGGTACATGTTGGGATTCAGGGTCTGCATCATCATGTTCCACATCTGCGGATCCATGGGCATCATCATCCAGCGCATCATCTTGCCCGGCTCCAGCAGTTGGGTCATCAGCGCGGTGTAGAAGTTGGGGTCGAGGGAAGCGGCCATCCACTTCATGTACATGTCGGGCTCGGCGAACTGCATGTAGTTGGCCAGCGAACGCGGATCCATCATCGAACCCATCATGCGGTACCAGTTACCCGGGTCCATCATGTTGATGCCCATGGTCGAGTAGAAGCCGGGTTCGGTCACTGCATTGGCCCAGGGCACGAACACCTTGGGATCACGGTAGGCCGACATGTTGCGGGTGAAGTCGGTCATGCGCTCCAGCCATTGCTGGCTGGTTTGCGGTACGGGATAAGCGGCGGGATCGGCGGGGGCGGCGGGGGCAGTGCCATTGGCGAGAGCGCCTTGGGCAGCAACCATTCCAACAACGAGTGCGAGGGTCTTGAGTTTCATTGCAGGCTCCTAAATTGAGTGCGTCGGGTTGAAGATATAAAAACAAATCTAATAAGACAGCGGTGTCGAAATATTGTCGTTATATGAGTATATTGTCAACGCCTAATATTCAGTTTACACAAAAACCATTGCCCTATTAACCACCATAATTCGCACATGAAAAATTACTATCTGGTGTGCTCAGGGGCCGTCAAATGGGCCCGTCCGGAATGGCGGGGGAGGTTCTATCCGGAGGATTTGCCTGATGACTGGATGTTGTCTTATTACAACACGCATTTCCAGGCAGTCTATCTGCCATTCAGGGACTGGCAGTCGGTGACGGAATCCACCTGGGCTCAGTGGCTGCACGAAACCCAGGAAAACTTTGTCTTTCTTCTGGAGCCGGGCGACTCGCCTGAAAGCTTCCCGGTCTCCGAACGGATTCGCCTTGCGTCGCCCGACTGGTCGGAAGAGCACTTGTGGTGGCTCGACGAGAACTTCGATTTGCGTGCACTGAGCCAGCGCATCACTTCCCGTGCGGCCACGGGCGCGACCTTGTTTGTCATCAGCCGCAGTGGTGACTTGCAGAAATTGCAGGCGGTGAATGACCTCATCCAAGTCATGGGCTACTGATTCGGGCCTAAATTCACTTCCCGGTGAACGGGCCCCGGGACGGCTTGGGTAAAATCACCCTCTTGGCAAAAAGCAGGCAGGGTCTTTTTTTGACGAACGAAAATCTGGTCGAGATCGAGCAAGTCGAGTTTGGCTATGGCTCCCGACCTGTCCTCAAGGGGATCAACCTGACCGCTCGCAAGGGTCAGGTGATCGCCATCATGGGTAACAGCGGTTGCGGCAAGACCACGCTGTTGCGCCTGATCGGCGGGCAGATCAGGCCCAGCCGCGGCGTGGTGCGGGTGGCCGGCGAGTCGGTCGGCGACCTTGACCAGGCCGGCCTCTACCGGCTGCGCCGCAAGATGGGCATGCTGTTCCAGTTCGGCGCGCTGTTTACCGACATTTCGGTGTTCGACAATGTCGCCTACCAGCTGCGCGAGCATACCGACCTGCCGGAAGATGTGATTCGCGACCTGGTGATGATGAAGCTGCATGCGGTCGGCCTGCGCGGTGCAGCGCACATGATGCCTGCCGAGCTATCCGGTGGCATGGCGCGCCGTGTCGCACTGGCACGTGCCATCGCACTGGAACCGATGCTGGTGCTGTACGACGAGCCTTTTGCCGGCCTCGACCCGATTTCTCTCGGCGTGACCGGCAACCTCATCCGGCGGCTGACCGATACCCTGGGGCTGACCTCGCTGGTGGTGACCCATGACATCCAGGAGTCGCTGAAAATCGTCGAC
>JBAPWR010000260.1:0-5665 GCA_049283775.1 Thiobacillus sp. | reverse complement strand
GATGAGCGAAGCGGTCGATTACGTCGGCCACATCTCTGCCGAAGTGCAGCGCGTCCAACTGTCACGTGACACCGCGAACACGAATTTCGAGGCCACGTTCATCCTCGGCGGCCAGATCGCCGGGCAGAAACATGAGATCTTCATGATCTACCCGCAAGGCAACCACATCCACGAATCGAGCGTGCACCCGTTCCTGCAGATCGGCGAGACCAAGTACGGCAAGCCTATCCTCGACCGGGTCATCCGCCACGACACGTCGCTCGAACAGGCGGCGCGCTGCGCACTGGTGTCGATCAATTCGACCATCCGTTCCAATCTCACGGTCGGCCCGCCCGTCGAGTTGCTGATCTATACGGCCAACATGATCGACGGCGGTCGCCACCTGACCTTCGAAGAAGACGACCCCTACTACCGTGCGCTTGGCGACGCCTGGAACGAAGGCCTGCGCCTGGCGCTCAATAACCTGCCGCCCTTCGAATGGGAACAGCAATTGCAGCCGCTGCAGGTGGTCGCCTCT
The DNA here is from genome assembly GCA_049283775.1 of Thiobacillus sp. Classification (GTDB taxonomy): domain Bacteria; phylum Pseudomonadota; class Gammaproteobacteria; order Burkholderiales; family Thiobacillaceae; genus Thiobacillus. Next base: position 5,148 of record JBAPWR010000260.1, on the reverse strand, counting down.
TCCAACAGCGGCCAGATGCAGGGGTGAGCTAGGGGTCAGGATTCAGGATTCAGGGGATGAGCGGCCACAGGCCGCGATGTTCTCCCTGCCCCCTGACCCCTGAATTTCCCTGGCTCGACCCTTGCTTGTAACAGACAGTCATTACACTGTCTGACACCATGAGCATCCACGTCGCCATCCGCCACACCACGCGTTACAAGTTCGATCGGCGCGTCGCCCTGAGTCCGCATGTGATCAGGCTGCGCCCGGCGCCACACTCGCGCACGCCGATCGTCGCCTACACGATGAAAATCGTGCCGGAAAAGCACTTCATCAACTGGCAGCAGGATCCGTTCGGCAACTACCTGGCGCGGCTGGTGTTCCCCGAGGCGACCCGCGAGTTCTCGGTCGACGTCGAGGTGATCGCCGACATGACGGTGATCAACCCCTTCGACTATTTCATTGAAGAAAGCGCCTTCCACTATCCGTTCGACTACGACCCCAAACTGAAGCGCGAACTGACGCCCTATCTCGAAACCGAGCCAGCGGGCGAACGGCTCGCCGCGTGGCTGGCGGAAGTGCCGCGCGAGCGGGTGCACAGCAACGATTTCCTGGTCGCGCTCAACCAGCGCCTGCAACGCGACATCGCCTACACCATCCGCATGGAGCCCGGCATCCAGAGCTGCGAGGAGACGCTGGAGAAAGCCCTCGGCTCGTGCCGTGACACGGCCTGGCTGCTGGTGCAGATCCTGCGCCACCTGGGCCTGGCGGCGCGCTTCGTGTCGGGCTATCTGGTGCAGCTCACCGCCGACGAAAAATCGCTCGACGGCCCCTCCGGCCCCGAACACGACTTCACCGACCTGCACGCCTGGGCCGAAGTCTACCTGCCGGGCGCCGGCTGGATCGGCCTCGACCCGACTTCCGGGTTGTTCGCCAGCGAAGGGCACATCCCGCTGGCCTGCACGCCGCAGCCCTCGTCCGCCGCGCCGATCGACGGCATGAGCGATCCGTGCGAGGTCGAGTTCGAGTTTTCCAACACCGTCACCCGCATCCGCGAAGACCCGCGCGTCACCCTGCCCTTCAGCGACGAATCCTGGCAGACCCTGCTGGCGCTGGGGCATGCTGTCGACGAGAAGCTGCAGGCCATGGATGTGCGCCTGACCCACGGCGGCGAGCCCACCTTCGTCTCGATCGACGACATGGATGCACCGGAATGGAACATCGATGCACTAGGAAAGCACAAGCGCGAACGTGCCGAGGTGCTGGTGCGACGCCTGAAGGAAAAACTGCCGGCCGGTTCGCTGCTGCATACCGGCCAGGGCAAGTGGTATCCGGGCGAACCGTTGCCGCGCTGGGCGCTGGGTCTTTACTGGCGGCGCGACGGCTTGCCGGTGTGGAAGGACGACTCGCTGCTGGCCGAATCCGCCTGGGATTACGGCCATACCGCCGGCGATGCGCAACGCTTCGCAACCACCCTGGCCCAGCATCTGGGGCTCGCCGCGCGCTACGCCCAGCCGGCCTACGAGGATGCGATGGCGGCACTGCAGCAGGAAGCCGAGCTGCCGGTCAACCTCAATCCGGCGCGGCTCGACATCGACGATCCGGTGGTGCGCGGCGATCTCGCCAACAAGTTGTCGCGTGGCCTGAACACCCCGACCGGCTACATCCTGCCGCTGGCCTGGCGCCTCGACCAGCGCTGGCACAGCGCGTTGTGGAGCTTCCGCCGCGACCGCATCTACCTGACGCCGGGTGACTCGCCGATGGGCCTGCGCCTGCCGCTGGCCTCGCTGCCATGGGTGGCCGAGGACGAGCGCGAGCCCTGGGTCGAGGTCGACCCGTTCGTGGTGCAGCCGCCGCTGGCCAATTTCCATGGCGAAGTCGCGTCGCGCTACAGCAGCCACTTCGAGATCCCGCCCGCGCATCCCGAGATCCATCCGCAAACGCCGACTGTGAAGGAGACGGTCGAGGTGCCGCACACCGCGCTGTGCTTCGAGGCGCGCGGCGGCGGCCTGCACGTGTTCATGCCGCCGACCACCACGCTCGAGCAATACCTCGACCTGCTGGCGGCAGTCGAATCCACCGCTGCGATGCTGAAGACGCCAGTGATCATCGAGGGTTACCCCCCGCCCGGCGACGGCCGTATCGAGAAGCTCATGGTCACCCCCGATCCCGGCGTGATCGAGGTCAACATCCACCCCGCCAGCAGTTGGGCGGAGCTGGTCAAGACCACCACCCTGCTCTACGAGGAAGCGCGCCTGTCGCGGCTGGGCACCGAGAAATTCATGCTCGACGGCCGCCACGCCGGCACCGGCGGCGGCAACCACGTCACGCTCGGCGGCGCGACGCCTGCCGACAGCCCCTTCCTGCGCCGGCCCGACCTGCTCGCCAGCCTGATCACCTACTGGCAGCACCATCCGGCCCTGTCCTACCTGTTCTCCGGGCTGTTCATCGGTCCCACCAGCCAGGCACCGCGCGTCGACGAGGGGCGGCCGGAGCGCCTGTACGAACTCGAGATCGCCTTCCAGCAGATGCCGCACGGCGAGGTGCCGCAGCCATGGCTGGTCGATCGCCTGTTGCGCAACCTGCTCACCGACCTGACCGGCAACACGCATCGCTCGGAGTTCTGCATCGACAAGCTGTACTCGCCCGACTCGGCGTCGGGGCGGCTCGGGCTGGTCGAGTTCCGCGCCTTCGAAATGCCGCCGCACGCACGCATGAGCCTGGCACAGATGCTGCTGCTGCGCGCCCTGGTGGCGAAATTCTGGGCCGAGCCCTACCAGAAGCCGCTGGTGCGCTGGGGCACGCTGCTGCATGACCGCTACATGCTGCCGCATTACCTGTGGGCGGATCTCAAGGACGTGATGGAAGACCTCGAGGCAGCGGGCTTCGCCTTCGATCTGGAATGGTTCGCGCCCTTCCTCGAATTCCGCTTCCCGCGCCACGGCACGCTCGAACTCGGCGACATCCAGGTCGAGCTGCGCACCGCGATCGAACCCTGGCACGTGCTCGGCGAGGAATCGACCAGCATGGGCACCGCGCGCTACGTCGATTCCTCGGTCGAGCGCCTGCAGGTCAAGGTCGCGGGCCTCACCGACAGCCGCTACGTGCTCGCCTGCAACGGCCGCCGCGTGCCGCTGCGCGGCACCGGCGTGCACGGCGAATACGTCGCCGGAGTGCGCTACCGCGCCTGGCAGCCGCCGTCGGCGCTACATCCCACCATCGGCATCCACTCGCCACTGGTGTTCGACCTCATCGACACCTGGAACGGCCGTGCCATCGGCGGCTGCACCTACCGCGTGGTCCATCCCGGCGGACGCAGCTACGAGCGATTCCCGGTCAACGCCTGGGAAGCCGAGTCGCGCCGCCACAACCGCTTCCAGGCCTGGGGCCACACCCCCGGCAGCTTCACCCCGCCGCCGTGGGTCGCCCCGCTCGCGCGCTTCTTCCCCGGCGGCACCCCGCCCGGCCCGATGGCGCCGCCGGCGGAGGAACTGCCGGGCGAATATCCGCACACGCTCGATCTCAGGCGGCGTTAGCGATGAACCCAACTTGAACAGCCGTTCGCCCTGAGTTCATCGAAGGGCTTGCCTGATCAAGGTCAGGGCTTCGACAAGCCCGTCCTGAGCGAAGTCGAAGGGCTCAGCCCGAACGGTCCTGATTGTGGGTGCGTTTCGACAGGCTTATCAGATAGCTGACTGGAACGGTACACAGGCATTTACAAGCATCATTTTTAATAACTGCAACGGAAAACCATGGCTCAAATCCACTTCATCGGCGGCGAAAAAGGCGGGGTCGGCAAGTCGCTGGTCGCGCGCATCCTCGCCCAATACCTGATCGACCACGATCGCCCCTTTCTCGGCTTCGACACCGACAAATCCCACGGCGCGCTGATGCGCTTCTACGCCGGCTACGCCTCGCCGGTCGTCATCGACAACTATGAGAGCCTCGACGCCATCGTCGAAGCCGCGGTCGCCGACCCCGAGCGCAGCATCCTGGTCGACCTAGCCGCGCAGACCCAGGACGCGTTGACGCAATGGATGGACGATTCCGGACTGGTGGAACTGTCGAGCGAGCTGGGACTCGCACTGAGCTACTGGCACGTGATGGACTCGGGCCGCGACTCGGTCGACCTGCTGAAGAAGCTGCTCGACCGTTTCGGCTCGCGGCTGAACTACGTGCTGGTGCAGAACCACATCCGCGGCGACAACTTCGACCTGCTCGAAGCCTCGGGCGAAAAACAGCGCGCGCTGGAACTGCACGCCCGCGTGATCAACATCAAGCGCCTGCACGAGGCGGCGATGAAGAAGATCGACAGCCACAGCAGCAGCTTCTGGTCCGCCACGCAGAACACCGACGCGCATGCGCTCGGCATCCTCGAGCGGCAGCGCGTCAAGATGTGGCTGAAGCATGCCTACAACGAAATCGGAACCCTGCATGTCTAACGAATACCCCTATGGACGGCTCGACCTGGACGATGCGCACAGCATCGCCGGGGGCGCGAACTCGCTGCTGATGGCCTTGCAGGAACACGCCGAGTCGGGGATGGAAGCCGACCCGAAGGCTGCCCGCCTGGTCAAGAAAGGTGTGGACATGGGCGATGCGTTGCTCGACATGGCACGCCTGCTGGTTTCGCGCGGTGTCTTCTCGAAAGAGCGCCATCTGAGCGAAATCCTCATCTACAGCGCCGCCATCGCCGACTGCTGCGAGGTCTGCGCCCTGACCCACATCGACGGCGCGATCCGCGCCAAGGCGCCTGACGCCATCATCAATACCGTACAGGCCATCGCACTGTACGTGCGGGCGCAGGCCGACGACGACACCTACCTGCTGTTCGACGCCTACACCAAGCACTGGCAGCGCTTCGCCGACTGGCCGCACCTGCCCAACGGCAAGCTCACCAACCTGAAGTTCTACAACCTGATCGCGCTGCTGATGAGCCTGGTGGTGAGGAAGCAGCGGCTGGTGCGCCTGCATACCCGCGAGCTGCTGACCAAGAGCGACGTGACGCCGGAAGAGCTGCTCGAAGTGATCGGTATCGCCCAGGTGATGGGCGGCTTTCCGGCGCGCTGGGAGGTGGTGCACAGTCGCAACGTGGCGGTCGAACTGCGCGAGCAGGATCTGCTTCCCGAACGCTTCGTCGAAGTGCTCGACAGGATTCCGGCACCGCCG
>JBAPWR010000259.1:0-2808 GCA_049283775.1 Thiobacillus sp. | reverse complement strand
TCTGCTTTTTTTATACGGCTCTGGTATTCAATCCGAAGGAAACGGCAGACAACCTGAAGAAAAGCGGCGCCTTCGTTCCTGGTATTCGTCCCGGTGACCAAACCGCGCGCTATATCGACAAGATTCTCACCAGGCTGACGCTGGTTGGCGCGCTCTACATCACGCTGGTGTGTCTGCTGCCCGAGTTTCTGATTTTGAAATGGAATGTGCCGTTCTATTTCGGGGGCACGTCACTGCTGATTATTGTGGTCGTGAGCATGGATTTCATGGCGCAGGTTCAAGCCTACGTGATGTCCCACCAATATGAAGGCTTGCTCAAGAAAGCCAATTTCAAGAGTGGTTTCGTGGGGCGCTGATGTCGAAGGATGACGTTATCCAGATGCAGGGTGAAGTGCTGGAGAACCTGCCGAATGCGACTTTTAGAGTCAAGCTGGAAAATGGTCATGTGTTGCTTGGGCATATTTCCGGAAAGATGCGGATGCATTACATCCGCATTCTTCCCGGCGACAAGGTCACGGTTGAATTGACTCCTTACGACCTTACCAAGGGCCGTATTGTATTTAGGGCGAAGTAAAGATTTCCGGTGATGTGTCGCCGGAGGTGACTGGAGAAAATCATGAGAGTGCAGGCTTCTGTTAAAAAAATCTGCCGCAAGTGCAAGCTGGTGCGACGCAAGGGTGTGGTTCGGGTGATCTGTGCCGATCCGCGTCACAAGCAGCGCCAAGGCTAAGCGTTTTGCATTCACGTCAGCCACATAAGTTGGCTGACATGTTATAATTTTTTGTTTCCCGTTCGGGGTATTGCGAATGGCTCGTATTGCTGGGGTAAACATCCCTAATCATCAACACGCGGTGATCGCGCTGACTGCTATTTTCGGCATCGGCCGCACCACGTCCGGAAAAATCTGTGACGCGACTGGCGTTCCGCAAAATGCCAAGATCAAGGATCTGTCGGAAGCCGAAATGGAGCGACTGCGCGAAGGCGTTGCCCAGTTCACGGTCGAAGGCGATCTGCGTCGTGAAACCACAATGAACATCAAGCGCCTGATGGACCTTGGTTGCTACCGTGGATTCCGCCATCGCAAGGGCTTGCCTGCGCGCGGTCAACGCACACGTACCAATGCGCGTACCCGTAAGGGCCCGCGCAAGGCCATCAGGAAATAACGGGAATCAATCATGGCTACCAAGACAGCAACGCGAGTACGCAAGAAGGTCAAGAAGAATGTGGCGGAGGGTATCGCGCACATTCATGCTTCTTTCAACAACACCATTGTCACGATCACCGATCGTCAGGGCAATGCGCTTTCATGGGCGACGGCAGGCGGTGCCGGCTTCAAGGGTTCACGCAAGTCGACTCCGTTTGCCGCACAGGTCGCGGCTGAAAACGCCGGCAAGATGGCGCAGGAATACGGCGTGAAAAATCTTGAGGTTCGCATCAAGGGCCCTGGTCCTGGCCGTGAATCCACGGTACGCGCATTGAATGCGCTCGGCTTCAAAATCGTCGCCATTTCCGACGTCACGCCAATTCCGCATAACGGCTGCCGCCCGCCGAAAAAGCGTCGTATTTAAATTAGGGTAGATCATGGCTCGTAATCTCGATCCCAAATGTCGTCAGTGCCGTCGTGAGGGCGAAAAGCTCTTTCTGAAGGGTGAGAAGTGCTTCACTGACAAGTGCGCCATTGAACGTCGCAGCTATGCACCTGGCCAGCACGGTCAAAAAAGTGGTGCGCGTCTTTCCGGTTATGGTGTGCAGTTGCGTGAAAAGCAAAAGATTCGCCGCATTTACGGCGTGCTCGAAGGCCAGTTCCGTCTGACCTACAAGGAGGCCGACCGTCGCCGGGGTGTTACCGGTGAAAATCTGCTTACCCTGCTCGAGTCGCGTCTGGATTCGGTGTGCTATCGCATGGGCTTCGGCGCATCGCGGACCGAAGCGCGCCAGATCGTTCGCCACAACGGCATCAAGGTCAATGGCCGCCGCGTCAATATCCCTTCCTACCAGGTTCGCGCCGGCGATGTGGTCGAGGTGACTGATTCTGCGAAGGCCCAGTTGCGCATCAAGGCGGCCGCCGAAGCTGCTGCGGGCCGCGGTTTCCCGGAGTGGGTCGAAGTGGATGCCAAAGCGTTGAAGGGCACCTACAAGTCTGTGCCGCAGCGTGCAGAACTGCCGCCCACTATCAATGAATCGCTCGTGGTGGAACTGTACTCCAAGTAAGTTGAGTCAGTATTAAGGAATCGCACTCTATGCAAAGCGCAATGGAATTTCTCAAGCCGCGTATCGTTGAGGTTGATCGCGCCTCTCCGCTGCACGCAAAAGTCGTCATGGAGCCGTTCGAACGCGGCTACGGACACACGCTCGGCAACGCGCTGCGTCGCATCCTGCTGTCTTCCATGGTGGGATATGCGCCCACTGAAGTAAAAATCAGCGGTGTGGTACATGAATATTCCACGATCGAGGGCGTTCAGGAAGATGTCGTCGACATCCTGCTGAACCTCAAGGGTATTGCTTTCAAGATGCACAACCGTTCTGAGGCGATGCTCAAGGTGAGCAAGTCCGGAGAAGGTGTCGTGACGGCTGCCGATATCGAGGTCGGCCACGATATCGAAGTGCTGAACCCGGATCATGTCATCGCGCACCTTACCAAGGGCGGCAAGCTCGACATGGAAATCAAGATCGAGAGTGGACGCGGCTATCAGCCCGTCACTGCGCGCAAGGTCGATGAGTCGGTGCGCACCGTCGGATCCATTCTGGTCGATGCTTCGTTCAGTCCCGTCCGCCGTGTTGCCTATTCAGTCGAGAGTGCTCGTGTCG
>JBAPWR010000258.1:0-17110 GCA_049283775.1 Thiobacillus sp. | reverse complement strand
GCCCCTGGGCGACGATCCTGCCCTGGTTGATGATGGCGATGCCCTGGCACAGTTGCTCGGCCTCTTCTAGGATATGGGTGGACAGGATCATGGTCACCCCGGCGGCGTGGAGTTCGCGCAGGCGCTGGTGGATGAAATAGCGCGAATGCGGGTCGATGGCGACGGTGGGCTCGTCGAGGATCAGCAGCTGCGGTTCGTGGATCAGCCCGATGACCAGATTCAGCCGCCGCTTGAAGCCGCCGGAAAAATGACACACCTGCTCATCGGCGACGTCGACCAGGTCGGCTGTTTCCAGGCAGGCGCGAATCCGGGTTTCGAGGTGCGCGCCGGACAGTCCCTGCATGCGGCCGAAATACGCCAGATTTTCGCGTGCCGTCAGGGTCGGGTAGATCGCCGGTTCCTGCGGCACGACGCCGAGGACGCGCTTGATGCACGCTGCTTCCTGACGCACGTCGCGGCCGTCCACCCTGACTTCGCCGGAGGTCGGCCGGAGCAGGCCGCAGAGAATCGACAGCAAGGTCGTCTTGCCGGCGCCGTTGGGCCCCAGCATGCCGAAAATCACACCTTTCGGAATCGCCAGCGTGACATGGTCGAGCGCAGGCGCGCGTGCCCCCTTGTAGGTCTTGCAGAGGTCTTTCACCTCGAAGGCCGGCAGCGCAGCGGGGTCGGGCGCGAGCCGTGTGGCGCAGGGAGTGTCGTTCGTGGGCAAGGGGAAATGGGCGTTCATCGCCGGTCGGGTGACTGTGGCAGCGCACAGGCTAGGCGCTGGCGATCTTTCTGTCCAGACAGACCAGGTAGGCCGCGGGATCGTAGGGTGCGCCGCTGCGTTGCGACTGCCAGACCATCTCCGCCAGGCAATCGATTGCTTCGTGCTGGGCCTGCATCGCTTCGCCACGCAGTTCGAGCAGCTTGCGATAGCGTTCGCGGATGCCGGCAGGCTGGTCGATGGAAACCTGCTCGGCGAGGGCGAGGTGCATCGAAAGATGCAGGAAGGGGTTGGTCTCGCCGAGTTCCGGCAGATAGTCGCGTTCCCGGTAACGTTCGGCCTGGCCGAGAAGATCATGGTACTCGGGATGCGCGAGGATCGCCTCCAGCGCAGGCTGTTCGGCACCTGCCAGGGCCTGGCCGGCACGGTACTTCGCCCACACGTCGAAAAAAAACTGGCGTACCTGATCGCGGCTGGGATTAAACATGAATCCTTAATCGGTTTGGGTGGGCGAAGCCCGACGTTTGCCCCCTCCCCCATTTGGGGGGAGGGTTGGGGAGAGGGTGGGTTTGCCCTTGAACTCGCACAGATCGGCAATCAGGCATTCGCCGCATTTCGGCTTGCGTGCCTGGCATATATAGCGTCCGTGCAGGATCAACCAGTGATGGGCGTCGACGAGGAACTCCTTCGGCACCGCGCGGAGCAGTTTCTTCTCCACTTCCAGCACGGTCTTGCCGGGCGCGAGGCCGGTACGATTGGCGACGCGGAAGATGTGGGTGTCAACGGCCATGGTCGGCTGGCCGAAGGCGGTATTGAGGATCACGTTGGCAGTCTTGCGGCCGACGCCGGGCAGGGCTTCGAGCGCCTCGCGTTCGGCCGGGACCTCGCCGCCGTGCTGTTCGACCAGCATCCTGCAGGCGGCGATGATGTGCCTGGCCTTGCTCTTGAACAGGCCGATGGTCTTGATGTACTCGATCAGTCCGGCCTCGCCCAGGGCAAGGATTTTCTCCGGCGTGTTGGCGACCGGAAACAGCCTGCGGGTGGCGAGGTTGACCCCCTTGTCGGTCGACTGCGCCGAGAGCACCACCGCCACCAGCAGTTCGAACGGCGTGCGGTACTCCAGTTCGGTAGTGGGGTGCGGGTTGGCCGCGCGCAGCCGGCTGAAAATCTCGTGGCGTTTGCTCGGGTTCATGCAGCCTGATTCACTCGCTGTCGAGCATTTTTTTCAATGCGGCCTTTTCCGCCTGGCGTTTGGCCGAACGGGTTTTCTCGTGCGCGCCGGCCGGACGCTGATGCGCCAGCACGACGTAGGGATTGCGCGGCTTGGGAACGCGTTTCTTCAGCGGCGGTTTCATGCCGCAACCGGCACGGCGCCGCGTGCCCGCTGTTCGGCACGCGCGTTGTTCCAGTTGTGGGCGGCGATCAGCAGGCCGAGCGCGATGAAGGCGCCGGGCGGCAGGATGGCCAGCAGGAAGCCCTGGTAATCGGGCAAAACGTGCAGCACGAAGCGCTTCGCCTCCTCGCCGAACACCAGGTCGAGGCCGGACAACAGCGTGCCCTGGCCGGCCAGTTCGCGCATGCCGCCCAGCACCACCAGCACCATCGTCAGGCCGAGCCCCATGGCGATCGCGTCGACCACGCTGTGCAGCGGCCGGTTTTTCGAGGCGAAGGCGTCGGCGCGCGCCAGGACGATGCAGTTGGTGGTGATCAGCGGGATGAAGATCCCCAGCACCAGGTACAGCGGGTGGACGAAGGCGTTCATCAGCAGGTCGATCACCGTCACCAGCGAGGCGATGATGAGCACGAATACCGGGATGCGGATTTCGTGCGGAATGAAGTGGCGCACACCCGACACCGCGCCGCTGGCGGACGCCATGACCAGCATGGTCGCCAGCCCCAGCGACAGCGCGTTGACCACGGTATTGCTGATGGCGAGCAGCGGACACAGGCCGAGCAGCTGCACCAGCCCCGCGTTCTGCTTCGACAGTCCGTTGTGGAAAAGGGTGCGGAATTCCTGCAGCGTCATCACTTGGGTGTCTCCTTCGCGGGCGAGGCATCGGGCGCGGGTTGGTCGGCGAGCAGCGCCGCGCGGTGTCGGGCGAAATAGTCTAGCGCGGCGCGCACTGCCTTGACCACGGCGCGCGGTGTGATGGTGGCGCCGGCGCGGGCGTCGAACTGGCCGCCGTCCTTGGCGACCCGCCAGTGCTTGGCCTCGGGGTTGGCCAGCGACTTGCCGACGAACTGCTCGATCCAGCTGCTCTTGGCGCGTTCGATGTAATCCCCGAGTCCCGGGGTTTCCCGATGCGAGGTGACGCGTACCCCGGTGATGGTTCCGTCGATGTCGATGCCGATGACCAGGTGGATGTTGCCGCTGTATCCGTCCGGGGCGATCGCTTCGAGCACCACTGCCGTGACGGCCTCGTCGCGTCGGGCAATCCAGATCGCCGAGGGCTGACGGGTTCCCAGCAACTCGTCGGCGGGGAGGCTTTGCTGGCTGGCGATGAGGTCGTTGTCGTAAAGCTCAGGTGGCAGCACCTGGCGCAGCAGGGCGAGTTTTTCAGCCTGCTTGCTGCGCTCGATGGTCGGTTCGGTGCGGATGAAGGTGACGACCAGCAACGCGGTGGCAGCGAGCGCGAAGACGAACAGGATGGCGCCGGTCCTGAGTGCGTTGCGGCCGGCGGCCTTGACGAGGGGGTTCACGCCGGCGGCTCCTTGCTGCGCTTGCCGCTGGCGCCGTAGATGCGCGGCTGGGTGTACTGGTCGATCAGCGGCACGGACAGATTCATCAGCAGGATGGCGAAGGCCACGCCGTCCGGATAACCGCCCCAGGTGCGGATGATGATGGTCAGCAGGCCCGCGCCGAAGCCGAAGATCAGCTTGCCCCGCGGGGTGGTGGCGCCCGACACCGGGTCGGTGGCGATGAAGAAGGCGCCCAGCATCACCGACGGCGCGAACAGGTGGAACCACGGCGCGCCGAAACGCCCGGCGTCGAAGAAATGCAGGAAGCCGGCGGCCAGCCAGATTCCGGCGAGAAATGCCAGCGGAACCTGCCAGCCGATGATGCGCAGTGCCCACAGCAGGATGCCGCCAAGGAGGAAGGCGGCCGCCAGCCATTCGAAACCGACGCCGCCATAGTGGCCGAAGATCGGCTGGGTCATGATCTCGTCCACGGTGTGCTGCTGCAGCAGGCCGGTGCGCAGCGCATCCAGCGGTGTCGCCATGGTCACCGCGTCGAGCGTCGTTTTGGCAACGTCACCGCCGAAAATGATGGTCGCGCTCTGCGCCAGGGTGAGCGGCGTTTCGGTCAGGGCGAGCGGGCCGGTCCACTGCGTCATCTGCACCGGGAAGGAAATGATCAGCACTGCGTAGCCGACCATCGCCGGGTTGAAGATGTTCTGCCCCAGTCCGCCGTAGAGATGCTTGGCGACGACGATGGCGAACAGCGTGCCGGTGACGATCAGCCACCACGGCGCCAGCGCCGGCAGCGACAGCGCCAGCAGCCAGGCCGTGACGATGGCGGAAAGATCGCTGAGGAAGGGCTTGGCCGGATAGCCGCGCGCCTTCAGCATGGCCGCCTCGGCCGCCAGCGCGGTGACGGTGGCGAGCGACAGCGTCACCAGGATCCCGGGCCCGAACAGCCAGACATAGACTGCGATGCCGGGCAGCAGCGCGGCCAGCACCCAGGCCATGACCTGGGTGACGCTGGTGCGATCGAGAATGAAAGGTGAGGGCATCAGGACACCCTTATAAATCTACTGCGCGGTCATGATTCAGGCGCGTCCGGTGCTCGGAATCCTCATGTACTCGCATGTACATTCCGGTTCCTGCGCTGCGGGCCCATCCGACTGAGCGTGGTTGTTGCCGCTTCAGCGGCTTTACAACTACGGCCTGCCCCTTGCGGGTGGATGACCGCTCGCTACGATTTCTAAAGGTGTCCATCAACTTTTCTCTTCGGGTTCCAGCGGCTTGCGCGCCAGCTCGCGGATTTTAGCCCGGCGTGCCTCGATCTCCTCGATCTCGTGCTGCTTGTCGGGCGGCAGGTGGTCGACGTTCTTCGGCGCGACTTCGGCCTTCTTCGCTTGCGCGCGTGCCAGCGCGGCGGCGATCAGCGCCTTCTTGGCCTCGGCCTCGGTATCCCCGCTCTTGGCCTCGGCGGCGAGTTCGGCGTGCTTGGCCTGTGCCTTGGCGGCGAGCTTTTCGGCTTTTTCCTTTTTCTCGCGCTCGAGGCGGAACTGGCGGAATTCGTGGCGTTCGCGTGCCAGGTCGGCAGCGCGCTTGTCCTTTTCGCGCGCCCAGATCTCGCTCTTGGCATAGCGATAGAAATCGACCAGCGGGATGTGGCTGGGGCAGACGTAGCTGCAGCAGCCGCATTCGATGCAATCGAACAGGTGGTATTCCTGGGCACGGCCGAAATCGGCCGCCTTGGCGAAGCGATACAGCTCCTGCGGCTGCAGTTCGGCCGGGCAGGCGTCGGCGCAGCGGGTGCAGCGGATGCAAGGCAATGCCTTCGGCAGCGGCGGGAACAATTCGGCCGACTTCACCAGGACGCAGTTGGTCGCCTTGACCACCGGTACCTCCAGGCTGGGCATCGGCACCCCCATCATCGGTCCGCCCATCAATATCCCGGTAGTGCCGTCACGGTCGCCTGCCAGGGTGATCAGGTTGTGCATCGGCGTGCCGATCAGCACCTCGAAATTCTGCGGTCGCAGCACGTGTCCGGTGACCGTGACCAAGCGCGAGATCAGCGGCTTGCCATGATGGACTGCACGCGCCAGGGCGTACGCCGTGCCGACGTTGAACACCTGGATGCCGATATCGGTGGAGAGCTTGCCGGACGGCACCTGCTTGCCGGTCAGCGTCTCGATCATCTGCTTGGCGCCACCGCCGGGGTAGATCGTCGGCACGGCGATCACCTCCACAGGGAAATCGAGCTTGTCGGTGGCCGCCTGCATCGCGGCGATGGCCTCCGGCTTGTTGTCCTCGATGCCGACCAGGATCTCGCTGCTGCCAAGCAGGTGGCGCATGATCTTCACCCCCTGCAGGATTTCGTCGGCACGGTGACGCATCAGCACGTCGTCGCAGGTGATCCACGGCTCGCATTCGCCGCCGTTGATGATCAGGACCGGGCAGGTTTGCTGCGCGCCGGGATCGAGCTTGACCGCGCTGGGGAAGACCGCGCCGCCGAGGCCGACGATTCCCATGTCGCGCAACTGCATGCGCAGCTCGGCCGGTGCCATGGCCTGGTAGTCGATCGGCGCATGCTCGATCCATTCCTCGCGGCCGTCGGTCTCGATGCTGATGCAGTCGTCGGGCAGGCCGGAGATGTGCGGCACCGGTGCCGGACCGACGGCGCTGACGATGCCTGAGCTCGATGCATGGACGGCACTGGATATATAGCCGTCGGCCGTTGCGATCAGCTGGCCCTTGAGCACCCGTTCGCCGACCTCGACCACCGGCTTGGCGGGGTTGCCGATGTGCTGGCGCAACGGGATGACCAGCGTGCGGGGCAACGGGGTGGGGTGGATCGGGCGCGCGTTCGATTCGGCCTTGTGCCCGGGCGGATGGATGCCGCCACTGAACGTGTGGAGTTCGCGGCTCATGCGGCTTGCCGGTCCTTGACCTGCTTCATCATCACCACCGGATGCTTCCATTTCCAGTGCGGCAGGTCCTCTGCGACCGGCACCATCGAGATGCAGTCGACCGGACACGGTGGCAGGCACAGTTCGCAGCCGGTGCACTCGGAAGCGATGATGGTGTGCATCTGCTTCGCGGCACCGACGATGGCGTCGACCGGGCAGGCCTGGATGCACAGGGTGCAGCCGATGCAGGTCTGCTCGTCGATGAAGGCCACCGACTTCGGCTTGGGCGTGCCGTGCGATTCGTCGAGCGGCTTGGGTTCGACGCCGAGAAGTTCGGCCAGCTTCTTCACCCCGTCCTCGCCACCCGGCGGGCACTGGTTGATGTCCGCCTCACCCTTGGCAATCGCTTCGGCGTAGGGGCGGCAGCCGGGGAAACCGCACTGGCCGCATTGGGTTTGCGGCAGGATGGCGTCGATCTTTTCCGCCAGAGGATTGCCCTCGACCTTGAAGCGGATCGCCGACCAGCCGAGCGCCAGGCCGATCACGACAGCGATGGCGACCATCACCAGTAGGGCGCTGAGCATTATTTGACCAGACCCGAGAAACCCATGAAGGCCAGCGACATCAGTCCTGCGGTGATCATCGCGATGCTGGTGCCCTTGAACGGCGAGGGTACGTCGCAGGTCTCGAGCCGCTCGCGGATGCCGGCGAACAGGATCAGCACCAGGGTGAAGCCGATCGCGCCGCCGGCGCCGAAGAACAGCGATTCGACGAAGCCGTGCTGGGCCTGGACGTTGAGCAGGGGGATGCCGAGCACCGCGCAGTTGGTGGTGATCAGCGGCAGGTAGATTCCCAGCACCTGGTACAGCATCGGGCTGGTCTTGTGGATGAACATCTCGGTGAACTGCACGATGCCGGCGATCACCACGATGAAGGACAGGGTGCGCAGATAGAACAGTTCGGTGCCGAGCAGGTACTCGTTGATGAGGTAGCTCGCGCCCGATGCCAGGGTCAGCACGAAGGTCGTCGCCAGCCCCATGCCGATCGCGGTCTCGAGCTTCCTCGATACCCCCATGAACGGACACAGGCCGAGCACCTTGGCCATCACGATGTTGTTGACGAACACCGTGGAAATGAGGATGAGGAGGTAGGTTTCCAAAATGCGCGAAATCCGGGGCGATTCGGCATTATCCGCTGGCAGGGCCGGCGGATTCAACCCTGAAAGGCGGATAGGCATTGCATGCCTGCCGGCGTTGGTGGATCAGTCTGCTGACGAGTTCGCGTTTTTATGACAAATTTGGACTTCTGCTTACCCAACGATAGTCATGCACCACATCCCCAACCCGATCCAGACCCGCATCTGCTTCATTCGCCATGGCGAAACCGACTGGAACGTCGAGAAGCGCATCCAGGGCCACACCGACATCGAGCTCAACGAGACCGGCCGGTCGCAGGCGCTGGCGATGGCGTTCAACGCCGCGCATCACCGCTTTCACGCGATCTACAGCAGCGACCTGGCACGGGCGAGGGAGACCGCACAGGTGCTGGCGCAGCGCGAGGAACACGAGGTGAAGATGCTGCCGCAGCTGCGTGAGCGGCATTACGGCATATTCCAGGGCATCACCGCGGCGCAGGGGGCGGAGCGTCATCCGGCGGCCTACGCGCATTACATCGCCCGCGACCTCGACTACGATTTCGAGGATGGCGAGTCGCTGCGCGGATTCGCCGAGCGGGTAGCGGCGGCGGTCGACTGGCTGGTGCGCCACCACAGCGGGCAGACCATCGCGGCGGTCAGCCATGCCGGGGTGCTCGACATCCTCTATCGGCGGGCGACCGGTCGTCCGCTGCATACGCCGCGCGATTTCAAGATTCCCAACTGCGCGCTCAACTGGTTCCACTTCGATGGCCAGGGTTGGCATCTGGAGGCGTGGGCCGATCGCCATCATCTCAGCGAAGTGCTCACGGAGGTTCCGGAATGAGTCGTCCGGCGCCATGGCTCGTTCTGCTGCGGCATGGTCACAGTGAATGGAACCTGACCGATCGTTTTACCGGCTGGACCGATATTCCCCTCACCGAAGTGGGGCTGGCCGAAGCGGCCGAGGCGGGACAGCGCCTGGCCGCTGCGGGCTACCGCTTCGACGAGGTGCATGTTTCGGTGCTGCTGCGAACCCGTCAGACGGCCGAGGTGCTGCTGGCGGCGATGGGATCGCCGCAAATCCCGCTGTTCGAGACCTGGCGTTTGAACGAGCGCCACTACGGTGCGCTGCAGGGGCTCAACAAGAAGGAAATTTTTGCCACCTGGGGCGAGGAGATCTCGCGGCGCTGGTGGCGCGGCTATTACGATCCGCCTCCGGCGCTGGATCGCGATGATCCGCGCCATCCGCGCTTCGATCCGAAGTACGCGGCGCTGGCCGACGAGGAACTGCCCGCCAGCGAGAGCCTGCGCGACTGCCAGCGGCGCACGCTGCCGTACTGGAACGAGGTGCTGCTGCCGCGGCTGCGTGCCGGACGCCGCCTGCTGGTGGTCAGCCACGGCAACACCCTGCGCGGGCTGGTGATGCACCTGGACGGCCTCGACGCGGCAGCGATGGAGCATGTGGAAATCGCCTCCGGCGTGCCGCTGGTCTATCGGTTTACACCTGACCTCGCCGCCATCGGGCGCGAGTGGCTGGAGTCGGCTGCCACCGCGCCAAGCGTTTGAATTTAACGCTTAGCTGAAACCCAGATCCTGCGCCAGCCCCGCATGGGTGATCCTGCCGGCATGTACCTGCAGGCCGGACTTCAGCCCGCTGTCCGCCTCCATCGCAGCCAGCCCGGCGTCCGCCAGCGACTGCACATAGGGCAGGGTGGCGTGGGTCAGCGCCAGCGTGGCGCTGCGCGCCACCGCGCCCGGCATGTTAGTGACGCAGTAATGCACGATGCCTTCCTCGACATAGAACGGATCGCTGTGGGTGGTCGGGCGCGAGGTCTCGGCGATGCCGCCCTGGTCTATGGACACGTCGACCAGGGCGCTGCCGTGGCGCATCGTCTTCAGCTGCTCGCGGCTGATCAGGCGCGGCGCATGGCGGCCGGGGATCTGCGCCGCGCCGACGACGATGTCGGCACGCTGCAGGGTCTCGGCGATGGCGGCCGGGGTCGAGAAGCGGGTGACGACGCGTGCGCCGAACTCGGCTTCGGCGGGGGCGAGCTTCTCCGAGCGGCGGTCGAGCAGGGTGACGCGTGCGCCGAGCCCCACTGCCACCCGGGTGGCATTCATGCCGACCGTTCCGGCGCCGAGAATGGCGATCGTGGCGGGCGGCACGCCGGGCATGCCGGTCACCAGGATGCCGCTGCCGCCATTGGTGATGTGCAGCGCCAGCGCGCCCATCTGCGGCGCCAGGCGTCCGGCGATGACCGACATCGGCGCCAGCAGCGGCAGGCCGCCGCGCGGGTCGCTGACGGTCTCATAGGCGACGCACGATACCTCGCGCGTCATCAACTCACGCGCCAGCTGCGGTGCGGCGGCGAGATGCAGATAGCAGAACAGGATCTGACCGGCGCGCAGCCGTTCGACTTCGACGGCTTGCGGTTCCTTCACTTTCACGACCAGGTCTGCGGCATAGGTTTCGGCGGCGTCGACGACGACCTCGGCGCCCGCCGCGCGATAGGCGGCATCGTCGAAGCCGACCGCACGACCGGCATCGTGTTCGATCAGCAGGCGGTGCCCTGAGGCGACCAGCTGGGCGCAGTTTTCCGGCGTCAGGGCGACGCGGTATTCGTGGTTTTTGATTTCCTTCGGCACACCGATCAGCATGGCTTTCCTTCCGCGAGCGTATTCGAGCCCTGATTATGCGCGTTGCCCGAGGGCTCGTGCAGGCAAGTCGACGTGGGCGGATTCGTGATCATCACGACGCGGAAAAAGCTCCGCCATGCGATCGTCGGTTCAGCACTGCAGCGTATTTTGCCTATGCCGGCCGGCTGGCGCACACTGCGTCGAAAGGTCAATAATCCAGATATCGAGGAGGCGCCAGTCCATGGAAGACATCTTTCAATTCGCTGACGAGCTTGGACCTGCCAAGGTCATTCATGTCCATGAACCGCGTCTCGGCCTGCGCGGGATTCTGGTGGTCGACAACGTTGCCACCGGACCTTCGATCGGCGGGCTGCGTATCGCCCCGGACGTCAGTGCGGCGGAATGCTTCCGCCTGGCTCGCGCCATGACGCTCAAGAACGCTGCCGCGGGCCTGCGGCACGGCGGCGGCAAGTCGGTGCTGTTCGGCGATCCACGCATGCCCCGGGCGCAGAAGGAACAGCTGATCCGCGCCTTTGCCTGTGCACTCGAAAACGAAACCGACTACATCTTCGGCCCCGACATGGGCAGCGACGAGGAATGCATGGCCTGGGTGAACGACGAGATCGGTCGCTCGGTCGGTCTGCCGAAGGAACTCGGCGGCATACCGCTCGACGAAATCGGCGCCACCGGATGGGGACTCTCCCATGTCACCGACGTCGCCCTGCGCTATTGCGATTTCAAGCTCGAGGGCGCACGCGTGACGATCCAGGGCTTTGGTGCGGTGGGCAAGAACGTCGCGCGCTTTCTGGCCGACCAGGGAGCGCTGCTGGTGGCCGCAGCCGACACCCAGGGCACGCTTGCCAATCCTCAAGGCATCGACGTGGCGGAACTGTCCGCGCTGAAAGAGGCGGGCAAAAGCGTGCTGGATTACCCGGATGGCCAGAAGCTAGAGCGTGACGCGGTGATCGATGTCGAATGCGACATCTGGATTCCGGCCGCGCGGCCTGACGTGGTGCACGAGGACAACGTCCACCGCCTCAAAACCCGGCTGGTGATCGAGGGCGCCAACATTCCCTTCACCCGCGGTGCGGAAAAGATCCTGCACGAGAAGGGCGTACTGGTGGTGCCGGACTTCATCGCCAATGCCGGCGGCGTGATCTGCGCCGCGATGGAGTATGCCGGCGCCAGCGAATCCGCCGCCTTCGACACCATCGCCGAGAAGCTCAGGCGCAATACCGAGGAAGTACTGGAACAGGTGGTGAAGCAGGGGGCACTGCCGCGCGACGCGGCAATGGAGCTGGCGGTGACGCGGGTGAAGCAGGCGATGGGGTACAGGCGATGGAACATTTTTTGAATCCGCAGATTGAGCAGATTCACGCAGATTTTTTCCGGCCAATCCGGATGTCAGCGTATGGATGTCCGGATCAAACCATGACGCATCTGCGTAAATCTGTGCAATCTGCGGATAACCGTTTTTCACGGGAGTAAACCGATACCCATGTATCGCATCCGCTTTCACGGCCGCGGCGGCCAGGGCATGAAAACGGCAAGCCGCATGCTCGGCACCGCCTTCTTCCTTGCCGGCTACCAGGTGCAGGATGCGCCGCGTTACGGTGCCGAGCGTCGCGGCGCGCCGATCTTCGCCTATGTGCGTGCGGCGCGCGATCCCATACATGAACGCGGCATCATCCGTGAGCCGGATCTGGTGGTGGTTGCGGACGACAGCCTGGTGCCGGTTCCGGCAGCCGGCGTGCTCCAGGGACTGACGGCGCGCAGCGTGATGCTGATCAGCAGCGACGTCGCTGCCGACACCTGGAAAAGCCGGCTCAATTTCCCTGGAACTCTGCTGACTCTCCCGGCCGAAGCCAGCGCGCAGGCTGAATTGCGCTTCGTCGGCGCTGCCTGCGCCGGTGCGGCAGCACGGCTGCTCGGCGTGATTCCGCGTGCAGTCCTCGAAGGCGCAGTACGGGAAGAGGTGTCGGCGCTCGGCGAGAACATCATCCAGCGCAACCTGAAACAGGCGCTGGACGCATTCGACCGCATGTCCGATTGCGCAGGCTGCGTGAGCGGGGGAACGGTCTTCAGCGTGGACGAAGCAAAAGCACCCGACTGGATCGATCTGCCGCTGGACGAGGCCGATGCCGCCGCTGCGGCCATCCACGCCGGCGCCACCAGCGTCGAGGTGCGAACCGGGCTGTGGCGCGTGCTGCGCCCGGTGATCGACTACGAACGCTGCAACCGATGCTGGTGGGTGTGCAGCGAGTTCTGCCCGGACAGCGCGATCCGGGTCAGCGCCGACGGCCGCCCCGAGATCGACTACGACCACTGCAAGGGCTGCATGGTCTGCGTGGCGCAGTGCCCGCCGCATGCGATCGCAGCGATTCCGGAACGGGAGTTCGTGGAATGACAGTTTCCAAGACAAGGGATCCGCAGATTACGCAGATTTCCACAGATGGTTTTTTCATCTGCGTCCATCTGCGTAATCTGCGGATAGGGAAAGCCTCGTGACACGCGCCCTGATAACCGGCAATCAGGCTGCCGCATGGGGCGCCCGCCTGGCGCGGGTCGATTACCTGCCGGCGTTTCCGATCACGCCGCAGACCGAGATCATCGAGACCCTCGCCAGCTGGATCGACAAAGGCGAGATGGATTGCCGCATGGTGACGATGGAGTCCGAACATTCGATGATCACCGCGGCGGGCGCCGCGGCTGCCACCGGGGTGCGGGTCTTCAGTGCCACCTCCAGCCAGGGCCTGATGTACGCGATGGAGATGATCTACGGTGTGCCGGGCATGCGCGCGCCCTTCGTGCTGGTGAACGTTTCGCGCGGTCTGCAGACGCCGCTGACGCTGGAGCCGGATCACACCGATGTGCTCGTCGCGCGCGACAGCGGCTTCCTGCAGATCCACTGCGCCACCTGCCAGGAAGTGCTCGACCAGACCCTGATCGCCTACCGGCTGGCCGAGCATCACCGGGTGCGCCTGCCGGTGATCGTCAACCTCGACGGCTTCTACCTGTCGTTTACCCGCGAGCCGGTGGAGATTCCGCATGCCGATGCGGTCGACCGCTTCCTGCCGGGCTTCGATCCGGAGACCACGCGCTTCCTTGCCGGCGAGCCGGTAACCCAGGGCGCTGTGGTGCTGGGGTCGTCGCCCTATTCGTATTTCCGCTACGAGAATCATCTCGCTGCGCTGCAGGGCCTTCCTGCCTACGAAGCCATCGCCGGCGAGTTCGCCGAAGCCTTCGGGCGCGAGTATCACGCGCTCGACAATTACCGTAGCGAGGACGCGGAATACGTGCTGTTCATGATGGGTTCCTTCGCCACCAAGGCCAAGGATGCCGTCGACCGCATGCGCGAGGCCGGCTGGAAGGTCGGCCTGGTGCGCCCGCGCCTGCTGCGGCCATTCCCGGACGAGCCGCTGCGCCGGGCGTTGGCCGGCAAGCTCGGCGTGGCGGTGGTCGACCAGAACCTGTCGATGGGCAAGGGCGGGGTGCTGCACAGCGAGCTGGCGTCGGTGCTCTACGGCCAGCCGGATGCGCCGCCCATCCTCGCCAGCTTCATCGGCGGTCTGGGTGGGCGCGACATCGCGCCGGAGGAATTCTTCGAGATGATCCAGGTGCTGCGCCGCGCGGCGGAGGAGGGCAGGCCGCCGCCGCCCCGTCTGCTGTTCACCGCCGACGAGCTGCGCGAGGTGCGCAAGCTGCAGGCCGTCGCCCATGCCGAACGCAGGGAGGAACCGAAATGAGCGAGCAGACCGTCACGATTTACAAGCGCATGAAGGATCTGCCGTCGACGCGTCTGCTCGGTGCCGGCACGCCGATGTGCGCCGGTTGCGGCGGCTTGATGACGCTGCATGAAATCTACGACGTCCTTGGCGAGAAGACGGTGTTCGTCAACGCGGCTGGCTGCATGACTCTGCTGACGGTGTATCCGTTCACCCCGTTCCGTGGTTCCTGGCTGTACACCTCGATGTCGTCGGCGCCTGCCGGTGCCCAGGGCGTGCGCGACGCGCTCGACATCCTGCTGGCAAAACAGCGCATCAAGCCGGAGGCGGATATGGACGTGGTGGTGCTGACCGGCGACGGCGCAGCCTACGGCATGGGTCTGTCGTCCACTTCCAGCGCCATCGAGCGCGGTCTCGATTTCCTCTATGTCTGCTATGACAACAAGGGCTACGGCAACACCGGACAGCAGACCTCGGCTGCCACCCCACACGGCGCAAGAACCTCGACCAGCACGGGCCCGCGCGGTTTCGGCGGTTTCAAAAAGGATCTGTTCGCGATCTGGGCCGCGCATCGGCCGGCGTATGTCGCCACCGTCATCGGCAGCGAGCCGCTCGATCTCGCCCGCAAGATCGAGAAGGCGAAAGCGATGAAGGGGCCGCGTCTGATCATTGCCTTGTCGCCTTGCCCCACGGGTTGGGACTACGACCCGATGGAGTCTGCCGAGATCGGCCACCTCGCGGTTAAGACCGGCGTCTGGCCGCTGAAGGAATACGAGAACGGCGTGGTGACGCATAGCAAAATCCCGCGCGAGCGGCTGCCGGTGGAGGACTATCTGAAGAAGCAGGGACGCTTCGCCCATCTGTTCCAGCCGCAGCGAAACGAGGTCCTGATCGCCGAGATACAGGCGCGTGTCGACCACTACTGGGCAGAAGTGGAACACGGATCATGACCCGGCTTACTCGGAGCTACTGCCATCGCGGCGGCGAAACCCCGCTGCTGGGCGCCACCATTCCCGAGCATTTCGCCGGCATCGTCGCGGCACACGCAGAGCGCGAGGCCGTGGTGTCGTTGCCGCAGCAGCGACGACTGGACTATGCCCAGCTGGCGCTGGCGGTCGACCGACTGGCGCGCGGGCTGCTCGGCCTGGGCTTCGGCAAGGGTGACCGCATCGGCATCTGGTCCACCAACAACATCGAGTGGCTGCAGCTGCAGCTGGCGACGGCGCGCATCGGCGCGGTGCTGGTCAACATCAATCCCGCCTACCGCGCGCACGAGCTGGAATATTCGCTGAAGCGATCCGAGGTGCAGGGGCTTTTCCTCATCCCGTCCTTCCGCAGTAGTGACTATGTGGCCATGCTGTGCGAGCTGCTCCCGGAGCTACTGGCGGAGGGAACCGCAATCAACAGCACCGCTCTGCCGATGCTGCGCCGCGTGGTGCTCTACGATGCCGCCAGTCTCGAGGCGATCGCACGGCCCCATCCCGGCTTCACCCTGTGGCAGGAGGTGCTCGCCGCCGGCGAGGGCGTGTCGCTGCAGCAGTTGGACGACGTCACCGCCACGCTCGACCGCGACGACCCGATCAACATCCAGTACACCTCGGGCACCACCGGCTTTCCCAAGGCGGTGGTGCTGACCCACCACAACATCCTCAACAACGCCTGGTTTTCGGCGCGCGCCATGCATTTCGGCGAAGCTGACCGGCTGGTCGTGCCGGTGCCGTTCTATCACTGCTTCGGCATGGTGCTGGCAAACCTGCTGTGCATGTCGGTCGGCGCCTGCGAGGTGATCGCCTGCGAGCACTTCGACGCCGAGGCGGTGCTGCAGGCGGCGCACCAGGAGCGCTGCACCGCGATTCACGGCGTGCCGACCATGTTCATCGCCGAACTCGAACACCCACGCTTCCGCGAATTCGATCTGACCTCATTGCGTACCGGCATCATGGCGGGCGCCCCCTGTCCGCCGGCACTGATGAAGCGGGTGATGGAAGAAATGCACTGCTCGGAGATACTCATCGGCTATGGTGAGACCGAGGCTTCCCCGCTGACCCACCTGACCTCGCGCGACGACGATTTCCAGCGCCGGATCGAGACCGTCGGCACCAACCTGCCGCATCAGGAAGTCAAGGTGGTCGATGTCCAGAGCGGGCAGACCGTCCCCTGCGGCGCAGTCGGGGAAATCTGCTTTCGCGGCCACCATGTGATGCGCGCTTATTACGCTGATGCCGAGGCCACCCGCAAAGCCATCGACGCAGCCGGCTGGCTGCATTCGGGCGATCTCGGCAGCATGGATGGCGACGGCTACGTGCGCATCACCGGGCGCCTCAAGGACATGATCATCCGCGGCGGCGAGAACATCTATCCGGCCGAGATCGAGGAATTCCTGTTCGGTCATCCAAAGGTCGCGCAGGTGGCGGTGTTCGGCGTGCCCGACCCGTTCTATGGCGAGGAAGTGATGGCCTGGATCCAGCTGCGTGCCGGGCAGCGTGCTAGCGAGCAGGAAATCCGCGACTATTGCCAGGGGCGAATCGCCCACTTCAAGATCCCGCGCCATATCCGCTTCGTCGACGAGTTCCCCACGACCGTCACCGGCAAGCTGCAGAAATTCCGCATGCGTGAAATTGCCGCCGAGCAGCTCGCTGCGGCGGGCAGGCAGAATTGATTCTGCGGATTCGTCTATCTTGAATAGTGAGTGAATCGCAAGTTAAGGAGAGCGAAATGGCTGTGGGTGAAATCTGCAATCGCGAGGTGGTCGTTACCGGCAAATCCGCCTCGGTGGTGGAGGCGGCGCAGTTGATCCGCACGCATCATGTCGGCGATCTGATCGTTGTCGAGGAGAGGAATGGCCGTAACCATCCTGTCGGCATCGTCACGGATCGCGATATCGTGGTGGAAGTGGTGGCGGCCGGCGTCAATCCGGAAGCGCTCAAGGTGGGTGACATCATGGGGCCGGAAGTGGCGACGGTGCGCGAATCCGAAGGTCTGTTCGAGGCCCTGCGCTACATGCGCGACAAGGGAGTGCGACGGATGCCGGTGGTGGGCAGCGGCGGTGAACTGGTAGGCATCCTGACGATGGACGATGTGCTGAGTCTGCTGGCGGAGGAAATGACCGAACTGGCGAAGCTGGTGTCGCATGAGCGGCAGCGCGAGGCAGTAGGCAGGGTTTAGTTTTCGGCCGTCTTGGCCCGCCGTTAAACGTCGGGTGAGCCGGAGCCTGACTGACGGGCTAGGTGTCGTGAACGCGGAGGTAGGGCGGAAAAGCGCAGCGCCTTCCGCCGACCGGCCGCCAGGGCGTGAGGTACTTTCCCAAGATCAACGTCGTGTCCAGGGG
>JBAPWR010000257.1:0-15986 GCA_049283775.1 Thiobacillus sp. | reverse complement strand
GGCGAGACGCCCGGGCTGATGCGGCCAAGCAGGCGTAAGGCAATGGGAAGGTGCAGCGCCTGGTGCCGAATCGAGGCTGACTGCAGGCGTCACCTCCGCAGTAGCCCGGCACACCCCGCGTTCCGTTGACGCGAAGTGCGGCGCCGAGCGGTTCTCCAGGTGGACGTCGGGCTACCTGATTGAATCTATAATGGCCACGTTGCCCCTTTTCGGGAAATCAATCGTGCGCTACCTCGTCTACGCCCTGCTCCTGTTGCAGACAAGCTTCCCGGCCATCGCTGCCGATCATGACGCGGAGTTGAAGAAGCTCTACAACGCACTCACCATGCTGAACCAGCAGCAACAGGCGATCTACCAGCAGTTCCTCATGCTCAAGGAAATTCGCGAGGTGACCGCCGCCCGCATGCTCTACGGTGCCCCGATGGGACCGCAGATGTTCGGCCAAGCGCAGAACTTCGAGGAGATGCTCGCGGCGCAGCAGAAAGCCTTTCAGGACTACGAGGAGCTAAACCGCCGGGCCGATCAGCTACTGGCCCGCCACAGCGAGGTCGAGGCGCAGAAGGAACCGCTGCGGTCGAGGATCTATGAGCTCTCGCTCCGTCCCGCCGAGGAATGAGCACTGATGGGTCCAGCGCGTCTGCCATAGGCGAGGCCCGCCACTTCGGGTTGCCGCGAGAAAACGTCTCTGCGGCTTCGAGAGAAATAGGGTCAAATTCCGGTTCTTTCAATAAACGCAGCCCATGTCGACCGCGCAGCACTCCCTGAAGTATCCGTCGATGCTTGTCGCACCCTCACGCGCCCTGCGCCTGCTCGCGCTGCTATCGGGACTCTGGATCATGGCCGTGCTCGCCGGCTGCCAGTCTCCGGTGCGTCTGATGCCGACGCCGGTGCCGTTCGTCGACGGCTACGTCGACCCGTTCGCGACCGCCGGTGTCGAGCTCAAGAGCACCGATGTGCCGGTGTTCTACGCTACCAACCGGGCGGTGCTCGTCGAAAAGCCTGAGCCACTGCACCTTATCGTGCCGTCGGATACGCTGCGCTTGGGCGTGGCGCACGTACGTGTCGGTGACGAGACGCTCGACTGGCCGGCGCTGCACCGCCTGTCGCTCAGCGCCGACCCTGGCGAGCGGCCGATCCTCGAGCTGAAGCGGCTCGAGCAGCTGGCGACGCTCGACGCTGGCGAGCGCGTCGAGGACTCTGCTGCCGCGCGCGCGTTCTTCGAGCGCGTGAACGAGGCGCTCGCCTCCAGCCCGAACACCGACTTGCTGGTCTACGTGCACGGCTCGAACAACACGCCGCCGCGCGCGTCGGCACAGGCGAGCCAGTTTCGCCACTTCACCGGTCGGCGCATGGTGGTGGTCGTGTTCATGTGGCCGTCGGCCGGGTCGCTATTGCGCTACCTGACCGACGTTGGCAATGCCGCCGCGACGGTCGACACGTTCGCCCGCTTCGTCGAGCTGCTCGCCACCCACACCCGCGCATCGATGATCGACGTGCTGGCATACAGCGCCGGCGCGCAGGTCACGAGCCCGGCGCTGGCGAAGCTCGCCACGCCGCGGCCGGGCGAGTCGCGCGAGCAGCTGCGTCAGCGCCTGCGCCTCGGGCAGATCTACTTCGCCGCGCCGGACATCGACACCCGCCGCTTCGTCGACGACATGAAGGCCTACGTCGACCTCACCGACCGCGTGAGCCTGGCGATCAACCTGAACGACTCGGTGCTGCGCCTCGCGGCGATCGTCGCACGCGGCTCGCGTGCCGGCCGCCCGGACGTCGGAGAGCTGAGCGCCGAGCAGACGACGTTTCTCGTCGACGCGTCGAACGAACTGCTCTTCGACGTCATCAACGTGAGGCCAGAGGACATCCCGAACCTGCCGCCGAGGTCGCACGCCTTCTGGTATGAAGATCCCTGGGTGAGCGGCGACCTGCTCGTGCAGTTCCTGCTGGATCGGCCACCCGACGAGCGCGGGCTCGACCCGCAGGCCACCCCCAGCGGCAAACGTTACTGGGGTTTCCCGGCCGACTTCGACCAGCGCGTCAGGCGCATCGTGCGCGGCGCGGTTGCGCCGCACGCCGAGGCCGCGCCGCGGTAATCGGCGCTGCGGGCCGAGAAAAATCTGAGGGTCAGACACGATATCCTCGCCGCTGACTGTCGGCGCCTTGGCATTGATGATCTGGCATTCCACGTTTACCACTCGAATGACCGACACGGGTCGAGGGTGCGCAGTCCCTGCATCGAAAGGCAACCACGCGGCGTGAAATGCCACGCAGGGACTGCTCGAAAAAGCACAGCGGACCAAGTCGCCCCAGATCCCGTTAGTCGCCGCAGCGGCCGATCTTGAAACCTTTGAGCCAAGCATGATTATTGGCCGCTCTTCGCGGATTTCGGCCATACGGCCTCTCGTCTATTTCTTTTTCCGGTAGTACCCCACCAACTCGCTACGCGCGAGGATGTGCCCTTGCATTGCTTTCTCCAGCCCGGCCTTGGTTGCCGGCGTCAGCGCCGGCAGCACGGTGTCGAGCGCAAACAGCTTGAACACGTAGCGGTGGCGCCCGATGGGTGGGCAGGGGCCGCCGTAACCTTCGCGCTGCCAGTCGTTAAGGCCTTGCCGAGCGCCTGCCGGCAAGTTCGTTGCGGAGGTGCCGGTCGCCAAGCCGGTCGTGTCGGCCGGCAGGTTGTAGACGACCCAGTGCACCCAGGTCATTTTGGGCGCGGCCGGGTCGGGAGCATCGGGGTCGTCGACGATCAGCGCCAGACTCCTGGTTCCGGCCGGCACCCCGGACCACGCGAGCGGTGGTGACTGATCGCGTCCCTCGCAGGTGTGGATGGCGGGTATGTCGCCGTTCGCGGCGAATGCGCTTGAAATGAGTTCCATGCTCATGCTCCTTTACGCGGCAAGGTCGAGGGGGATATCAAGGCGAGTGCAAGGCCCGACGCCTCGACGCCGTGCTCGCACACGAGCTACGTTTCTTATGAAATATAGCCAGCGTGCGCAGCGGCGGCGGAAAGTGTCGCAGGCAGGGATCAGCGATCGTCCAGCATCAGGCGCCTCGCCCCCAGCCGCGTCGGCTGCCAGCCGACACGCTCATAGAAGGCGAGCGCCGGCGCATTGTCGAGGTCGGCGAGTAATTGCGCGCGCACCGCACCCTGTGCACGCGCCCAGTCCAGCACCGCGTTGAGCAGGGCGCGGCCGAGACCATTTCCACGAAAGTCCTCGCGGACCACCACGTCCTCGACCCAGGCCGAGGGCGCGCCTTCGGCGGTCGAGATCACCAGTTGCACGGTCGACATGCCCACTGCGCGCGAGGTCGTGTCGCGAGCGATCGCGATGTGGCCGTTGCAGGACGCGAGCAGGGCCGCGAGGCCGCGGTGCTGCTTGTCGGTATCCGGGCTGAAGTCCTGCTCGATGGCAAACAACACCGCGAGCAGTTCGATCAGTTCGGGAATATCGGCTTCGCTGGCGGGCGCGATGCTGACGCCATTCATGTCTCGACCGGGGCTGGATAGACGATGGTGGCGAGGAAGCGGATCGGCAGGTCGATCAGCTTCTCCGGGCCGTGCGGCACTTCGCCGCGGAAGGTCAGGGCGTCGCCCGGGGTCAGGAGATAGGTGTGCTGGCCGTGGCGGTATTCCATGCGGCCTTCGAGCATGTAGAGGAATTCGGTGCCGGGGTGCTCGAACACCGGGAAGGTGGCGTCGGGCGAATCGATGGTGATGAGGAAGGGCTCGAACAGCTTGGTCGGTCCCTGCTCATGGGCCAGCAGGTGATAGGTGTGGCCGCGCCGGGTGCCGCGCCGCACGACTTCCATGCCTTCGCCGCTTTTCACCAGCTGGGCGCTGCCTTCCGGCACGTCGTAATTGCGGAAAAGGGTCGACAGCGAGACGCCGAGGGCCTGCGCCAGGCGGTGGAGGGAGTCGAGGCTGGTGGCGGTCTGGGCGTTCTCGATCTTCGACAGCATGCCGCGACTGATGCCGGCGCGGTCGGCGACTTCGGCGATGGTCAGGCCATGGCGCTGGCGCAGGTCGCGGATGGCATTGCCGAGGTAGCGCTCCAGCGCGCC
This sequence comes from Thiobacillus sp., assembly GCA_049283775.1. Taxonomy (GTDB): domain Bacteria; phylum Pseudomonadota; class Gammaproteobacteria; order Burkholderiales; family Thiobacillaceae; genus Thiobacillus. Next base: position 11,927 of record JBAPWR010000257.1, on the reverse strand, counting down.
GCTCTCGGCCTCGGGCAATTCGGCTTCCAGGGGGTCGGACAGGGTGCTCATGGGCGGATTATGGCACGGAGAAAAAGATTCACCGCAAGAAAAATAGTTGACCTCAGTTAATCGCGTGATGCATGATATGAACAAATGTTTCACGCAAAGAAATCCTGATGACTGCTGCCCGCCGCTACACCCTGACGCTGTCCTGCCCCGACCGGGTCGGCGTCGTCGCTGCGGTCAGCGGCCTGATCGCGCAGCATCAGGGCTGGATCGTCGAGGCCAACCATCACGCCGACGCGCTGGCGAAGCGATTTTTCATGCGCCAGGAAATCCTCGCCGATTCGCTGACCTTCGATCTGGCGACGCTGAAGCAGAAGTTCGCGCCGATCGCCGCCGAGTTCGGCATGGACTGGCGCATCGCCGACTCGGCCGAGAAGAAGCGGGTGGTGATCCTGGTGTCGAAGCAGGAGCACTGCCTGTACGACCTGCTGGCGCGCTGGCAGTCCAAGGAACTCGACATCGACATCCCCTGCGTCATCTCCAACCACGAGACCTTGCGCGGCTTCGTCGAGTGGCACGGCATTCCCTTCCATCACGTGCCGGTGACACCCGACAACAAGGCTGCCGCCTACGCCGAGATGCAGGACTTGTTCGAAAAAGTACGCGGCGACACCATGGTGCTGGCGCGCTACATGCAGATCCTCTCGCCCGGACTCTGCCGCGCCTACCCGCAGCGGATCATCAACATCCACCACAGTTTCCTGCCCAGCTTCGTCGGCGCGCGTCCCTACCACCAGGCTTTCGAGCGCGGCGTGAAGCTGATCGGCGCGACCTGCCACTACGTCACCGAGGACCTCGACCAGGGGCCGATCATCGAGCAGGACGTGATCCGCATCGACCACTCGGATTCCCCCGAGGACATGGTTCGTTACGGCAAGGACATCGAGAAGACGGTGCTGGCGCGCGGCCTGCGCTATCACCTCGAAGACCGCGTGCTGGCCCACGGCAACAAGACCGTGGTGTTCAGGTAGGAGACGGTCATGCCCTGGAGACTGCTGCGCTTCGCCCTGTCGAAAAGCCATCCGGAACCGCGCATGTTCACGCGCCACGACCGCCTCAAGCCTGCCTACGACGTGGTCATCATCGGCGGCGGCGGCCACGGCCTGGCGGCCGCCTACTATCTGGCGCGCGACCACGGCATCACCAACGTCTGCGTGCTGGAGAAGGGCTATATCGGCGGCGGCAACACCGGGCGCAACACCACCATCATCCGCTCCAACTACCTGACCCCCGAGGGAGTGAAGTTCTACGACGAGTCGGTGCGACTGTGGCAGGACCTGTCGCAGGACTTCGACCTGAATCTCTTCTACTCCAACCGCGGCCACTTCACCCTGGCGCACACCGACGCCGCGCTGCGTACCAGCCGCTGGCGCGCCGAGGTCAACAAGCACTTCGGCATCGATTCCGAAGTGGTGGGCCCCGAGGCGGTGAAGAAGGCGGCGCCGATGATCGATCTCTCTTGCGGCGGCCACGCCCCCATCCTCGGCGCGCTCTACCATGCGCCCGGTGCGGTGGCGCGCCACGATGCGGTAGCGTGGGGCTACGGCCGCGGCGCCGACATGCGCGGAGTGGAAATCCACCAGCGCACCGAGGTGCTCGGCATCGACGTCGCCGGCGGCAAGGTCACCGGAGTGCGCACCAATCGCGGCAACATTGCCACCGGCAAGGTGCTGTGTGCGGTGGCCGGTTCATCGCCGCGCGTCCTCGACATGGTCGGCATCCGTTCACCGATATACATCCACCCGCTGCAGGCCATGGTCAGCGAGCCGGTCAAGCCCTGGCTCGACCCGATCCTGGTGTCGGGCAGTCTGCACGTCTACATCAGCCAGTCGGCGCGCGGCGAACTGGTGATGGGTGCATCGCTCGATCCCTACGAAGTGCAGAGCACGCGCTCGACCTTCGATTTTCCCGAAGGCTTGTCGGCGCACATGCTCGACATGTTCCCCTTCCTGTCCAACGTCAAGGTGATGCGGCAGTGGGCCGGAATGGCCGACATGACGCCGGACTTCGCGCCGATCATGGGCAGGACGCCAGTCGAGGGGTTCTACCTCGATGCCGGCTGGGGAACCTGGGGCTTCAAAGCCACGCCGGTGTGCGGCAAGACCATGTCCTACACCGTCGCGAATGGCCGCGAGCACGAACTCATCACCGGCTTCAGCCTCGACCGCTTCCGCAATTTCTCGCTGACGGGTGAGAAGGGCGCCGCCTCGGTAGGCCACTGACATGAAGATCATGACCTGTCCCGTCAACGGCCCGCGCGCCATCAGCGAATTCGCCTACGGCGGCGAGATCCGCCCGATGCCCGATCCCGCCGCCTGCAGCGACGACGAATGGGCCGACTACGTGTTCAACCGCAACGGCTCGCCCGGGGTGAAGCGCGAATGGTGGTGCCATGTGCCGTCCAACACCTGGTTCGTCGCCGAGCGCGACACCGCGCGTGACGTGGTGTTGCGCACCTATTTGTATGCGGGGGGAAGCTGAAATGCGCCTGCCTCCGCAATCCGGTGAATGGATAGACCGCGGCCAGCCGCTGAGCTTTCGCTTCGAGGGACGCGACTACAGCGGCTTTGCCGGCGACACGGTCGCCAGCGCACTCGCCGCCAGCGGCGCCAGCGTGCTCGGCCGCTCGTTCAAGTACCACCGTCCGCGCGGCCTGATGTCCGCCGCCAACCATGACGTCAATGCCCTGATGCAGTGGGGCGGCACGCCCAACGTCCGTGCCGACGCGACGCCGCTGGTCGCCGGCATGGAACTCAAGGCGGTGAACACTTTCGGCACTCTGGCGCACGACCCGGGCAGCGTCCTCGGCTGGATTTCGCGCCTGCTGCCGGTCGGCTTCTACTACAAGGCTTTTTACAACAAGCAGCTGTTCCCGCTGTGGGAGCGTATGTTCCGCGCCATGACCGGGCTCGGCCGGGTCGACTTCGCCACGAAGCGGCTGCACACCGCCAAGCGCTACGGCTTCTGCGACGTGCTGGTGGTCGGCGGCGGGACCTCGGGAATGAGTGCGGCGCTGGCGGCGGCGGAACAGGGTGCACAGGTGGCGCTGGTCGACGAGAATGCGCGGCTCGGCGGCAGCACCCACGGCGCCTCGGAACTGCTCGAAAAAGTCGTCGCCCATCCGCGCATTCGCGTCTTCACCGACACCTATGCCGCCGGCTACTACGCCGACCATTGGGTGCCGCTGGTCGAGCGCGGCCGCATCACCAAGATGCGCGCTCGAGCCGTCGTCGTCGCTGCCGGTGCTTTCGAGCAGCCGGCGGTGTTCCGCTGCAACGACCTGCCGGGCATCATGCTCGCCTCCGCTGCACAGCGGCTGATGCGGCGCTACGCGGTACTTCCGGCGCAGCGCGTGGTGGTGCTGGCCGCCAATGCCGACGCCTATCGCGCGCTGGAGGGGTTTGCCGCTGCCGGCATCGCCGTGACCGCGGTCATCGATCTGCGCGACAAGGTGCCCGGCGAGCAATACGCGCTGCTCGCCGCGCAAGGCATCCCGCTCTACAGCGGTCACTGCATCGTCGAGGCGCTTCCTGATGCCGACGGCACACGCGTGGCGAAAGTCCGCGTGGCGAGACTGGGTGAGGCTGAGACCGTTGCCGAACTCGCCTGCGACGGGGTCTTCATGAGCGTCGGCTGGGCACCTGCGGCGGCGCTGCTCTACCAGGCCGGGACGAAGATGCGCTACGACGACGGTGTCCACCAGTTCGTGCCCGAGAGGCTGCCAGATGGCATTTTTGCCTGCGGCCGCGTCAACGGCATTCATGTCCCAGCCTCCCGCCTGCTCGACGGCGAACGCGCGGGCAGTGCGGCGGCCGCGCATTGCGGCTTCGCTTCCGCCAAACCGGTAGCGGTACCGGCCGAACTCGAATCGCCAACCCATCACTGGCCCATCGTGCCGCACCCCAAAGGCAAGAACTTCATCGACTTCGACGAGGACCTGCAGCTCGCCGATCTCGAAAACGCGATCCAGGAAGGCTTCGACAACATCGAATTGATGAAGCGCTTCTCGACTGTCGGCATGGGACCGAGCCAGGGCAAGCACTCCAACATGAACGCGCTGCGCGTGCTGGCGCGTGCGCTCGGCGCGACCCCGGGCGAGGTCGGCACTACTACCGCGCGGCCGTTCTTCCATCCGGTGCCGATGTCGCATCTCGCCGGTCGCGGCTTCACGCCCGAGCGGCGCACGCCGATGCATCATCGCCATGCCGCGGCGGGCGCCGTGTGGATGCCCGCCGGCGCGTGGCAGCGTCCCGAGTACTACGCACTTGCGGGACAGTCGCGCGCGGCCTGCATCGAGGGTGAAGCGCTGGCGGTGCGCCAAGGTATTGGAATCATCGACGTCGGCACGCTCGGCAAGCTGGAAATCCGCGGCCCCCAGGCGGCCGAGTTCCTCGAGCGCGTCTACATCTCGAAGTACGCCGGTCTCAAAGTCGGCATGACGCGCTATGCCGTGATGTGCGACGAATCGGGCGTGGTGATCGACGACGGCGTGGTGGCACGGCTGGCCGACGACCACTTTTATTTCACGACCACCACCTCGGGCGCCGCGGCGATCTACCGCGAGCTGTCGCGCTGGAACACGCTGTGGAAAATGGATTGCGGCCTGGTCAACCTGACCGGCGCGATGGCGGCGATGAACCTCGCCGGGCCGAAGGCGAGGGCGGTTCTCGAAGGGCTGACCGATGTCGATCTTTCGCTGCCTTTCCTCGCCGTGCGCGAAGGCACGGTCTGCGGCGTGCCGGCACGGCTGATGCGGGTCGGCTTCGTCGGCGAGTGGGGGGTCGAGATCCACGTCCCGGCCGAGCACGGCGCGGCGGTATGGGATGCGCTGATGGACGCGGGCCAGGCGCAAGGCATCCGCCCCTTCGGCGTCGAGGCGCAGCGCCTGCTGCGCCTGGAGAAGGGCCACATCATCATCGGCCAGGACACCGACGGTCTCACCACGCCGGGCGAAGCGGGGCTCGACTGGGCGGTGAAGATGGACAAGGCCTTCTTCGTCGGTCAGCGCAGCCTCATGGCCATCGCCGGCAAACCGCGCCGCCAGCAGCTGGTCGGCTTCATGCTGGCGGCGGACCATCAGGGCGACGCGCCGAAGGAATGCCATCTGGTGATTGAAGGCGGTGAGATCGCTGGCCGTGTCACCAGCGTCGCCTGGTCGCCCAGCCTGCAGCGCCACATCGGACTGGCTTACGTTCGTCCCGGCATGGACGCGATCGGTGACCGCTTCACCATCCGCCTGTCGGACAAGACGCTGGTCAGTGCCGAGGTGGTGAAGACGCCGTTCTACGACCCCGAAAGCCTGCGGCAGAAAGTCGGGGCAACATCATGAGCGTGATCATTTTCGAGGATCAATCCCGCACGCCGCGCGCCGGGGTCAAGGGGCCGGGCGCCGCCGAATGGCTGGCCGGGCTCGGCCTGCCGGTGCCGGATGCGCCCAACCGCTGGCTGCCGGTCGAAGGCGGATTGGTCGCCCGTCTCGGCCTCACTGAATTCCTCGTCGAGGGCCCGCTGTCGGCGAATCTCGCCGCACCACCCGCCCACGGCGTCTACCCGGTGCTGCGCCAGGACACGGTGCTGGCGCTGAGCGGTGTACGTCTCGACGACCTGCTGCTGGAGACCTGCAGCGTCGACTTCGGTGCGCTCGATTCCTCCACCCGTCCGGTGGTGCTGACCACGATGGTCGGCGTCGCCGTCACCGTCATCCCTTACCAGGACAAGGGCATCCCATGCTGCCGGATCTGGTGCGACAGCACCTACGGCGAGTGGTTTGCCGAGACGCTGGCTGGCGTCGCCGCCGAGCTCGAATCCACCCCCCATTCAGGCAACCAGGGAGCCACAGCATGAATCTCGCAGAAGCCAAGAAATTCCTCGCCAAGAACCAGGTCAAGTCGGTGCTGGCGCAGTTCGTCGACATCCACGGCACCGCCAAGGCCAAGGCCGTGCCGGTCGCGCACTTCGAGGACATCCTCAACGCCGGTGCAGGCTTTGCAGGCTTCGCTGTATGGGGCCTCGGCATCGAACCGCACGGTCCGGACTACATGGCGGTCGGCGATATCGAGACCCTGTCGCTGGTGCCCTGGCAGCCCGGCTATGCGCGCATCGTCTGCGACGGCCACGTCCACGGCAAGCCGTGGGACTACGACGCGCGCGTCACGCTGAAGAGGCAGATCTCGCGCCTGGCCGCGCAGGGCCTGACCTTCATGACCGGCCTCGAACCCGAGTTCTCGCTCCTCAAGCGCAGCGTCTCCGGCAGGATCGAGCCCTGCGAGGACAGCGACACGCTGGCCAAGCCCTGCTACGACTACAAGGGGCTCTCCCGCTCGCGCGCCTTCCTCGACAGGCTGGTGGAGAGCCTGCTTGCGGTCGGCATCGACGTCTACCAGGTCGACCACGAGGACGCCAACGGCCAGTTCGAGATCAACTACACCTACGAGGATTGCCTGACCTCGTGCGACCACTACATCTATTTCAAGATGGCGGCGGCCGAGATCGCCAGCGAGATGGGCCTGATCTGCTCCTTCATGCCCAAGCCCTTCGCCAACCGCCCGGGCAACGGCATGCACATGCACATGAGCCTGTCGGACGGCAAAAAGAACCTGTTCCAGGACAAGAAGGACAAGCGCGGCCTCGAGCTCTCGCCGATGGCCTACCATTTCCTCGGCGGCCTGCTTAAGCATGGCCCGGCCCTGGCGGCGATCTGCGCGCCGACGGTGAATTCCTACAAGCGCCTGGTGGTCGGCCGCTCGCTCACCGGCGCGACCTGGGCGCCGGCCTACATCAGCTACGGCGACAACAACCGCTCGTCGATGGTGCGCGTGCCCGGCGGCCGGCTCGAACTGCGCCTGCCCGATGGCGCCTGCAATCCCTATCTCGCCACCGCCGCGGTGATCGCCGCGGGCATGGACGGCATCGCGCACAAGCTCGATCCGGGCGAGCCGCACAACGTCAACCTGTACGAGCTCAGCGACGCCGAGCTGAAGAAGCAGAAGATCGGGATCCTACCGCAGAACCTGCACGAGGCGCTGACGGCGCTGGAGAAGGACAAGGTGATCCGCGACGCGCTCGGTCCGGTTGCGGACGAGTTCCTCAAGCTCAAGCACATGGAGTGGGTCGAGTACATGCGCCATGTCTCGGAGTGGGAAATCGACAGCTATCTGGAATTTTTCTGAAAGGACCTGGCCATGTGTGGAATTGTCGGATTGCTGGTCAAGAAGCCGGCACTGAGACCCAAACTCGGCGAACTCATGGTGCCGATGCTGATCGGCATGACCGAGCGCGGCCCCGATTCGGCAGGGCTTGCTGTTTTCACCGAACCGCTGGCGGAGGGCGAGCGCAAAATCAGCCTGTACTCGGGGTTGACCGAGGAAGGCGCGGACTTCAACTGGCTCGGCCTCGGCCACGAGCTGAAGGCCCACCTGGGAATCGAGGCAAAACTCGCGGCGCAGGGCAACCACGCCATCCTCACCGCGTCGATCGCGCCGGAAACGGTGAAGCGCTGGATCCGCGAGCATTACCCGCGGCTGCATATTCTTTCCACCGGGCGCGCCATCGACCTCTACAAGGACATCGGTACCCCGGGCGAGGTGGCGTCGCGCTATGGTTTCGACAAGCTCGCCGGCAGCCACCTGGTCGGTCACACGCGCATGGCGACCGAATCCGCGGTGACGCCCGACCGTGCCCACCCCTTCACCGCCGGCGAGGATTTCTGCCTGGTGCACAACGGTTCGCTGTCGAACCCCTACGGCGTGCGGCGCATGCTCGAGCCGCGCGGCATCCGCTTCGAGACCGACAACGATACCGAGGCGGCCTGCCGTTTCCTCGAATGGCGGCTGCGCGAAGGCGACGACCTGGAGACCGCGCTGCAGAAAGGCTTCGAGGCGCTCGACGGTTTCTACACGTTTTTGATGGGCACCGCCGACAAGCTCGCCCTGATCCGTGACCCCTTCGCCTGCAAGCCGGCGGTGGTGGCGGAAACCGACGACTACGTGGCGATCGCCTCCGAGTTCCGCTCGCTGGCGCACCTGCCCGACATCCAGCACGCCACGGTTTTCGAACCGGCGCCCGAGGAGATGTACGTATGGAACGCATGAGCTTCGATCTTGCGCAGACGCCGCTGCGCGAACTGAATTCCTTCCTCCACCAGGACGCCCCGGCGAAAGGCGTGCGTCAGGTGGTGGTGACGAACCCCGACGGCGCCCACAACATCGCGGTCGGCCTCGATTGCCCGGTCGAGGTCGAGATCGTCGGCCACGCCGGCTATTACGCCGGCGGCATGAACAAGGCGGCGAGCATCACGGTCACCGGCAGCGCCGGCACCGGCGTCGCCGAGAACATGATGTCCGGCCGGGTGCACGTCAAAGGCTTCGCCTCCAACGGCGCCGGCGCCTCGATGCACGGCGGGCTGCTGGTGATCGACGGCGACGCCGGGCTGCGTTGTGGAATTTCCTTGAAGGGCGGCGACATCGTGGTTGGTGGCTCGGTCGGCAGCTTTTCCGCCTTCATGGCGCAGGCCGGGCGCATGGTGATCTGCGGCGACGCCGGCGACGCGCTCGGCGATTCGCTCTACGAGGCGGTGCTGTATGTGAAGGGCGAGATCAAGTCGCTCGGCGCCGATGCGCAGATCGAGCCGATGAGCGAGGCCGACCATGCGGCGGTCAGGGAACTGCTCGACGCCGCCGGCATGCAGCACGACGCCGGTATGCAACATGACCCCAGGGACTTCAAGCGCGTGGCCTCGGCCCGCAGCCTCTATCACTGGAACGCCGAAGCGGATCAGGAGTACTGACATGAGCAGCCACGACAAACCCATCGCCCGCGAGGCGTCCTTCGGCTACGACCGCAAGACCATCGACTACATCCGCAACGCGGCGGCGCACGGCCTCTACGAAATCCGCGGCATGGGCGCCAAGCGCCGGCTGCCGAATTTCGACGACCTGGTCTTCCTCGGCGCCTCGCTGTCGCGCTACCCGCTCGAGGGCTACCGGGAGAAATGCTCGACCAGGACCGTGCTCGGCACCCGCTTCGCGAAAAAGCCGATCGAACTGGAGATCCCCATCACCATCGCGGGGATGAGCTTCGGTTCGCTGTCGGCCAACGTCAAGGAAGCGCTGGGACGCGCGGCGACCGAGGTCGGCACCTCGACCACCACGGGCGACGGCGGCATGACGCCGGAGGAGCGGCAATCGTCGAAGACGCTGGTCTACCAGTGCCTGCCGTCGCGCTATGGGTTCAATCCCGACGACGTGCGCCGCGCCGACGCCATCGAGATGGTGATCGGCCAGGGTGCCAAGCCCGGTGGCGGCGGCATGCTGCTGGGGCAGAAGGTTTCGCCGCGCGTCGCCGGCATGCGCACCCTGCCGGCCGGAATCGACCAGCGCTCGGCCTGCCGTCATCCGGACTGGACCGGCCCCGACGATCTGGCGATCAAGATCCTCGAGATGCGCGAGCTGACCGACTGGGAGAAGCCGATCTACGTCAAGGTCGGCGCCACCCGTACCTTCAACGACGTCAAGCTCGCGGTCCATTCGGGCGCCGACGTGGTCGTGGTCGACGGCATGCAGGGCGGCACCGCGGCGACCCAGACCTGCTTTATCGAGCACGTCGGCATCCCCACCCTGGCGGCGGTCCGCCAGGCGGTCGACGCGCTGGAAGACCTCGATATGAAGGGCAAGGTGCAGCTCATCGTCTCCGGCGGCATCCGCAGCGGCCCCGACGTCGCCAAGGCGCTGGCGATGGGCGCCGATGCGGTGTCGATCGGCCAGGGCGTGCTGATCGCGCTGGGCTGCAACCACGACAGCTATTTTCAGAGCGGCGCCCACCATGACGCTACGGCCGACTACGCGGCGATCGGCACCGCCCCCGGCTACTGCCACCACTGTCACACCGGCAAGTGCCCGGTCGGCATCACCACCCAGGATGCGCTGCTGGAACAGCGCCTGATCCCCGAGGTCGGCGCCCGTCACCTGAAGAACTACCTGAAGACGCTCAACATGGAGCTCACTACCATCGCGCGCGCCTGCGGCAAGCAGAACGTGCATCACCTCGAGCCGGAGGATCTGGTCGCGCTGACCATCGAGGCAGCGGCGATGGCGCGCGTGCCGCTCGCCGGCACCAGTTGGATCCCCGGCGTCAACGGACTGTAGCCTTCCGGTGCAGCCTGCGCCGCGATGGCGGTGCCCCCTTCTGCTTCATGTCTATGATTAAGTCAGATCAACAGACATTTAAGGGGGACATGATGAATTTCATCGGCATCGTCATTCTGCTCGCGCTTTTCCTGCTGGCGGTGTTTACCTTGGCGAACTGGGCGGTCCTGAGCGCATCGTCGACGCTGTCATTTATCGTGTTCGACATCGAGGGTCCGCTCGGTGTGATCCTGCTCGGTGCAATGCTGGTGTTGGTGGCACTTTTCGTCGTCTACGCCCTGACCCTGAAGACCGGCATGCTGATGGAATCGCGCCGCCACAATCAGGAGCTGGAGGCCCAGCGCAAGCTGGCTGAAACCGCAGAGGCCTCGCGCCTCAGCGACTTGCGCGCGCAGATCGAGCGCGAGTTCACCCAGTTGCATGATGCGATCGGCGCGGTAGATGGCAGGATGGACAGCCACGAGCAGACGATGAAACAATCACTGAACGAAGCCGCCAATGGCCTGGCTGCCCTGGTGGCGGAAATGGACGACAAGATCGACCGCGCGCTGGCGCGACAGGCAGGCGATACGAAAGGAGACTGAGATGAGCGTTCGTGAAGAATATGTGCAGAAGATGCACGAACTACTGGACAAGCTGAATGCCGAGATCGATGTCCTGGCTTCGAAGGCAGAGCATGCGGAAAACGAAGTACGCGACGAGTATCGCCAGCAGATCACCGATCTGCGTGCCCGGCAGCATGATGCCCAGACCAGGCTGGCGAGCTTGCGCAACGCAGGCGAGGGTGCCTGGGAGGATTTGAAGGCCGGGGTCGACATGGCGAAAGATGCCATCGGCGAGGCACTCGAATCGGCGCGCTCGCGCTTCAACAAGTAGCTGAAGTCAGGCCGGTCTCTGCCTGCTGCGCTTTCTCAAGGCGTCAGTCGGTCACGCCCAGTTCCGCGCACAGTTTCTGCACCATCCGCTTCAGGCCTTCGACTTCCTCATTAAGCCGCGCCACGTTGGCCTTGAGCGCGGCGACCTCGCTCACGGACACGCCGGCAGCGCTGCCGGCCGAAGGGGCCGCGGGCGCGTCCTCGATCGCCGGTTCGCCGCTCAGCAGATGCGCCCAGCGGTTCTCGCGCGCACCGGGCTGGCGCGGCAATTCCCTGACCAGGGCGCCGTCCGGCCGCTCGGCCAGTTCCTGCAGAAAGGCTTCCACCGCCGAGATGTCGGCGAACTTGTGCAGGCGCTCGCAGTTGATGCGCAGTTCGCCCGGGGTCTGCGGGCCGCGCAGCATCAACACGGTGAGCAGCGCGACCGACTGCGAGGGCAGGCGCAGGACCTTCTCCATGTTGTGGGCGTAGCGCGGCACGCGGCCGCCGCTCGATTCCATCACCAGGGCCGGGCCCTTGAGGCTATCGATGGCTGCCGCGACGTCGGCTTCGCTCGCCTCGATGACCGGATGGCGGCTGGTTTTCTGGTTGCAGCCGGCGACCAGGGAATTGAGGCTCAGGGGATAGGTATCGGGAACGGTGTGCTGCTTCTCGCAAAGCACGCCGAGAATGCGGGTTTCGAGCAGGGAGAGGACGGGCAGGCGGGAAGCGGTCATGGCGGATCGGTGCTTTGTCGGGACGGCCATTATGCCTTCTGCTGCCGGGTGCTCTCGAGGCGCTTTTTAATTGCATGGCTTTTCGGTAGGCTTCGCGATAATCATACGAAAACCGCTCCCATGCATTTCACCCCCGAATCCTTCCG
>JBAPWR010000256.1:0-3013 GCA_049283775.1 Thiobacillus sp. | reverse complement strand
CGTTGCGCACCAGGATGGCGGGGGTGCCACGTTGGGCGAAGGCCTGCGCGGCCTCGACCGAGAACGCGGCCGGCCCCTGGGCGACGCCGGCGCCCGCCGGGATGGCGTGGCCGAGCGGCGGGGTGGCGGAGTCGACGCGGCGAATGACGATGGCGTCGAGGTCGATCGCGGAAAGTCGTCCCAGCGCTTCTTCCGCGCTGATCTGGCCGCTCTCGGCCTGCTCGACTGCGATCCGCAGCGATGCCAGTGCGGTGCGCTTGGCGGTACGGGTCTGCAGCATGAAGAGTTCGCCGTTCTCGACGGTGAACTCGAATTCCTGGGCGTCGCGGAACGACGCTTCCAGCGCCTCGCCGACGCTGGAGAGTTTTTGCATCAGCCAGCCGGGCACCTCGCTCTCGGCGCTGACGCGGCGGCGGCCGGAGACGATGTCCTCGCCCTGGGCCTGCGCCAGCCAGTCGATGTAGAGGCGATTCTCCCCGCTCGAGGGATCGCGGGTGAAGCCGACGCCGGCGCCGGAATTGCCGCCGGCGTTGCCGAACACCATGCGCTGGATGGTCACCGCGGTGCCCATGTCGTCCGGCAGCGAATTGAGCCGGCGATACTCGACCGCCTTGTCCGACATCCACGAACCGAACACCGCCTGCGAGGCGGCATGCAGTTGCTCGAGTGGGTCCTGGGGAAACTCATGGCCGGTGTGCTCGCGATACAGCGAGAGATAGGTGCGGGCCAGCTCGCGCAGGGAGCGGAAGTCGAGTTGGCGGGCCGAGTCGACGCCGGCTTGGCGCAGGGCGGTTTCGAGCTCCGCCTCGAAAGGACGGGCCGGCGCGTCGGCGACGATCTCGGCGAAGGCCTGGATCAGTCGGCAGTAGGAATCCCACACCAGTCGGTGGTCGCCGGTGAGGCGCAGCAACCCCGCCAGCGAAGTCTCGTTGAGGCCGATGTTGAGCACGGTGTTCATCATCCCCGGCATCGACAGCGGCGCGCCGGAGCGCACCGACACCAGCAGCGGGCGGCGCGCGCTGCCGAAGCCGAGGCCGGTGTTGCGCTCGAGGCTGCGGATGCCGGATTGCAGGACCGCGGGCAGATGCGCTTTTGCCGCGTCTCCCTGCAGCAACGCCTTGCACCACTCTGTGCCGAGCACGAATCCCTGCGGCACCGGCAGGCCCATCACCGCCATGCGCATCAGGTTGTGCGCCTTGAATCCGGACAGGCGAGCCTCGGGTACGCCGTCGCGGCCGCTGAGGTCGTAGACGGGCAGGGCGGGGGTGCGGGATTTTGTCCTAGGCATGGACCACCTTGCCCATCACGTGGTCGCGCAGCAGCAATGCGACGTGCATCAGGCCGTCCGCCGCCTCCTCGAGGTTGCGCGCCGCCTCGACGATGCCGAATACCTCGGCGAAGGGCCGCGGATCGGACGCCAGGGTGCGTTTCACCTCGCGCTCGGCGAGGTCGCTGGCGTGCTCCATGGTGCGGATTGCATGCACCGCCTGCAGGAAATCATCCATGTCCTCGCGCGGCACGCCGCGCCCGGCATGGCGCGATGCGGCGAGCGCCTTGACCAGTTCGCGGCTGGCGTTGGCGACATGCTCGACCAGCTTGCACAGGGCGACGATCGAGGCATCGGGCGCCTTCGGCGAGAGGGTGATGTGGAACACCGCTTCTTCCAGGTCGTCGGCGATGTCGTCGGCGGCGCTCATCAGGTCGATGATGAAATGCTCGCCTTCCTGCACCGCGCCACGTGCGTTGTTGAGTTCCCGGTCGGCGGCGGTTTCCCAGGTCTTGGCACGCTCGGCCATCGCCGCCACCTCGTGCTGGCGGCCGCCCTGGGCAGCGGCCAGCGTGCTGCGCACGGTATCGGCCAGTTCGACGATGAGTCCGGCGTGCTCGAGCGCGGTGTCGAGCAGGGCGTCCTCGCTGGAGCGAACCTGCGACGCCAGCTCGGTACGGATCTCGTCGGCGATGAGCGAGACCGGGCGACCATGGCTGAGGCCGTCGTAGCTCTGCACCAGGTTGAAGCGCAGGAACTGCAGCGCGCGATCCTCGCTCAGCAACGTATCCAGGCGGTCGCCCGGCTTGAGCTGGCCGCCGAAGGCGAAGCTCATGGCGTCGAACACCAGTTGTTCGCCGCCGGCCTTGAGCCAGGCCATGTGGCCGATATCGCGCTCTGCAGCCCATTGCAGCAGGCCGACCGCGGCATTGCGCGGAACGAACAGGCGCAGGCGCTTGCGCGCGCGGTTCCAGTCGATGAGGAAGACCAAGCGCGAGCCGAGATGCTCGAGGTAGGCGCGCAACTGGGCGCCGTTGCGCGCGGTGTGGCTGCCGACGCAAAGGTGATAGACGCCGTCCTCCATGCCCGAATCCTTGCGCGAGCGGGTGTCGTCCCATTTGACGTCGTGGTCCTCGAACAGGCTCTGGAAGAACAGCAGCCGCGGCAGGTGCACGTCGGTATAGGTCACGGTCACGGTTCGGCCGACGACGTGCACCACCAGCACGTGGGCGTCGGTGGTGCCGATGTCGTTTTGCAGCACGAGCTTGTCGGCGACCCGGGTGGCGGTGGCGGACAGCCCGGGATGGTCGAACTTGAGCGGCGCGGTGCGGTTGACGCCGGCCATGAAAGCGGCGATCAGCGGTCGGTCGGTGTCGCGGATGCCATAGGCGCGGCAGCCGTCGAGGGTCTCGCCAGCGAGGCTCACCTGCAGCGCATTGAGCGCGCGGTGCATGTCCATTACCAGCAGGTGCAGGCTGTCGCCGCTGGCGCGATCGCCCGAAGTGAGGGCGCGAATGGTCTCGCCGGCGAGTTCGTCGTTGCGGATCTCCGGCAATGCGAAGGCCTCGAGGCGCCGCGCATAATCCCCGGCATCGGCGACTTCGGCAGTGCGCAGCGGCTCTAGCATTTCTGCGACGTCGGCCAGTGCTTCGCGCACGATGGCAGGTGACATCGGAATGCGGTAACGTCCGCCGTCGACTTTCAGCGAAGCGTCGACCACATCGTCCAGCTTGCTGTCCTGTACTC
>JBAPWR010000255.1:0-5554 GCA_049283775.1 Thiobacillus sp. | reverse complement strand
GTTGGAATAGAAGCTGACGAAGTTCTCGGTGCCGGTCGCGCTTTGTCCAAAGGCGACGTAGAGCCGGTCCGACACCTGCATCCCGAACGAGGAAATGAAGCCCTGGGTGGTGCCGGTGATGCTGCTTAGGCTGGTGTCGACCGGCTGGCCGCCGCGACCGAGCAGCAGCCAGGAGAGCTTTTCCTGATCCGGGACTTCCGGTTCCGAAAACAGGCGCGCACGCGGGTTCTCGGCGTTGCCGGTGATGTTCAGGCCCACCCGGATGCGCGGGTTCTCGCGTACGGTCGAGATGTCGAGGGCCGGGTTCTGCAGCGGGCCGTCGAAGCGCAGGATGCCGCGTTCGATGTCGAGGCGCTGGCCGAGCAGGAAGTATGAGCCTCCGACGACGCGGATTTCCCCGTCGGCCCTGACATTCTCGCCACGGTCGCCGCGCATCCGCACCTGTCCGGTGATGCGCGTGTTGAGGCCGCTGGTCTGGAACGGCAGCCGCCCGCCCAGCAGCTGGCCGCGTTCGCTGGAACGCACGCGGAAGTCGTCGCCGAGGTCGATGCTCACGTCGAGCGCCAGACCGAGCTGTTTTTGCGAAGCCTCGGGTTTCGGGGTGCGGCCGCGAATCCGCACGTCGGGCGAGAGCGTCGGCGCATAGCTGTCGCCGAGGATGAACATGCCGCGGTTGACGGTCACTCTCGCCTTGAGTGCAGCGAGCTCCCGGTCGAGCGCCAGTTCGCCTTCGACGTCGGTGTCGAGATCCAGATCCCGACGCTCCATCAGCGCCAGCCGCTGTCCGCGGAAGTTGAGCCGCAGGTCGGGGTGTTCGCCCAGGCGGGCGACGCCGTCGATGTTCAATGTCCCCTCTCCTGCGCGCAGCCCGAAGCCGTCGATGTAGATGCGGTCGCCGTCGAGACGTGCTTCGAGCGTGCCGTCGCTCAGGGACACGCCGCTCGGGAAGTGGCGGATGTCGATATTGCGGCCATCGATGCGGCCGCTGACGGCGGGCTGATTCACCGAGCCCTTGGCCGAGATGTCGAGCACCAGCTTGCCGGCGAGGGCGATGTCGCGGTGCAGCAGCGATCCCCAGCGTTCCAGTGACTCGACGTTCCCGCGGGCCTTGAGGGTCAGCGGGGCGTCGCCGGGCAGGGTCCAGAACTGGCCGCGCCGGCTGAGCTCGGTCGCGAGTTCGAGGTCGACCTTGCTGCCGTCCCGCAGCGCCACATCGGCGTCCAGCGAGACGCGGTTGTCGCGGGCGACGATCTGCATCTGGCCCCGCGTCGGCCGCAGGGCCAAGCCGACGGGGGCGTCGACGGCCCACACCCCGGACTCGTGGTGAATCTCGAGAGAGCCGTTCAGCCGGTCGGTCGCGTCGATCTGCCATTTGCCACCGAGCAGCGCTTCGCTGCGCACCGAGCGACGCAGCGGCAGTCCGAGAAGCGCGGCCGGCACGCCCTTGAATTGGCCCGCGGTGCGCAGTCCCGCAGCGTCGAGGGCCAGCCGGTCGATCTGGATCAGGGCCTCGTCGGAAAGCAGCCGGGCCTTGCCCAATTGCAGGCCAGTTCGACTCAGTGCGAGGCGGGCCGGTGCCTCCAGCTTCAGTACCTGCGGCTGTTCCATGAGGAATCGGCGGATCTCGCCCTGCCACGCGAAGTCGCGATCGAAGCCGCCGGCCAGGCCGGTCTCGAACACCAGATCCTTGCCGGCCACGGTCAGCTTCAATTCGTGCTTGCTGCCCTGGCCGTCGACCGCGAGGAAAGCCCGATCGACGGCGATGGACGCCATGCGCAGGCCGGCGATCTGGGCCTTGATCGCCAGCGGGGCATCGAGGGTCGGGGCGATCTCGGCGGAGACCTCCGCCTGCCCCATGACCAGATCGTCCGGGCCCTTGAGATCGGTGGCCGTCATCCGCAGCGTGACAGCGGGATAGCGCAGCTTTCCGACGAGCGTCGCCGAGCCTGTCGCCAGCCCCGACCAGCCCTGGTCGAAGGTGGCGACGTCGAGCTTGATGCGCTCCAGTTCGAGGCGGTCACCTGCCGCACCGAGCGTGCCGTGGAACACCACCTGGTTGCGTCCCCAGCGCAGGTCGCCGCGGCTGTCGTGGACGCGCTGCGGCGAGAGCTGGGCCTGTACTCGCCCGGACAGGGGCCGACGCTCGAACAGGCTGTCGGTGATTACCGCTTCGAATCTTCCGCTCCAGTCGGGACGCAGATTGCCGCGGCCGGAGACGGTGGCGTTGAGACGGGCCGAGGGGAAGTCGCCGAACGCGGCGGGGTCGAATTGCACCAGGCGGGCCTGGGCCTGGAAGGGCCAGCCAGCGCTTGCGGTCAGCCCGCCCTGCAGTTCGACGCTGCTGCTGCCGTTGCGCAGCCTGGCGCGCTGCACGGTGATGCGCTCGCCCTCGCGCGTGGCATCGACCGTGTAGTGCTGGCGGGCGTCCCGCAGCTGCGCCTGCAGGCGCTGCGCTGCGCCGCTGGCGTCGATGGTCAGGCCGCCGGCAAGCCGTGTCGGCGCGAGGTCATCGTGGAATGCCTTGAGATCCAGGGCGGTGGTGTCGAGCTGCGCGGAAACGCCGTCGCGACTGAGCCGTGCGCGCCCGGTCAGCGGGGCGCCGAGGCGCAGTCCCAGCCGCAGGTCGTCGAGCTCCAGCCGCTGCAGGTCGGCGTCGAAGGCACTGTCGAGGCTGGTCAGGGGCAGCCTGTCTTCGCCCAGCGTGCCGGGGACGGCGTTGCGCAGGCTGGCGCGGCCGTTGAAACGGCTGTCCCCGGTCTGCGCCGCGGTCAACTGGCCGGCGAGCACGGCCTCGGGCCATGAAGCATCGATGTGCCGCAGCTCGAGCCGGTCGAGCCGCGCCTGCAGTTGCCGCAACGGCAGCGCCTCGAACGGCAGCACCTCGGCGTCGAGCTCGGCCTTCAGCCAGGCGGCTTGCGCCGCAACGTGCGCGGAGAGGTTCGCCAGGCTGCCGCTCGCCTTGAGTTCGAGAGGGGGCAGCAGGTGCAGCTCGGCGGCGGGAACCAGCGTGGCGCGGCCGTCGAGCGCGAAGGGGTGCGCGCCGTCGAGACTGACTCGGGCTGCGACCTGGCCCCAGGGGGTGGCGGCGCCGTGCAGCGTGATGTCATGGACCTTTCCACTGCTGGCAAGGCTGGCTTCGATCTGCCGCAGCGTCAGGGATGCGTCGCCGCGGCGAATGTCGATGCGTCCGATCTGCAGGCGCTCGACCTCGAGCGCGAGCGGCAGGACCAGCGAGTCCGGCATCTGCGGCGGTTCCTCGCTCGGCACGAGGACGACCGCCAGGCTGTCGGCCGCCAGTAGTTCAATCTCCAGCCGCCGTTGCAGCAGGGCCGGCACGGACAGGTCCAGGGAGAGGCGCTCTGCGTCGGCCTCGAACTTCGGATTGGCGAAGCGGGCGTGTTCGAGTTCGATCGTTCCCAGCAGGTTGCCGCTCGCCCCGCGGTAGCTGAACTGTCCGTCGCTCGCAACGACCGCCTGGTCGAGTACCCAGCGCAAGGTTTCATCGCGCCCGGCGAGCCACCAGGTGGCCGCAAGCAGCAGGACCAGGCCGAGGACGAGGACAGCCAGCAGGCGGCGCATCAGAACACCGAACTGATGGAAAAATGCAGGCGCCACTCTTCGTCCGCCTCGCCGTAGGCGACGTCGAGGTTGAGCGGGCCGAGCGGGCTCATCCAGCGCACGCCACCGCCGTATCCGAGCTTGGCTTCGTAGTCCTCGATGCTGTCGACCGCGTTGCCCGCGTCGACGAACACCGCACCGAACCAGTCGCCGCTGACCGGAAACATGAGTTCGGCGCTGGCGACGGCGATGTAGCGGCCGGGCACGATCGCGTCGCCCTCGACGACCCCGAGGCTGCCGAATTCGTAGCCGCGTACCGACTGGCTGCCCCCGGTGCGGAACAGGTAGTCGGTCGGAATGTCGTCGCGGGTGTCCGCTTCCACGGCGCCGATTTCCCCGCGCAGCAGCAGCTTGCTGCGGGTGCCGATCGGGTGATAGTAGTTGCCGCGACCGTAGAGGCGGAAGAAGCTGGTGTTCGACAACAGCGCGTCGAGCGCCCCGCCGGCCTGCAGGTTGACGATGTAGCCGGAACGCGGAAACAGCAGGTCGTCGAGTTCGCGGCGGGTCCAGGAAAGGTTGAGCGGCACGGCGGTGATGTCGTCGCGAGACTCGCCTTCGACGCGCTGCCATTCGTAGTTGAAATCGAGCGACAGGCTGAGTTCCTGCGTACCGCTGACATTCAGAAGCTGGCCGATGACCCGCGTCGTCAGCGTCTCGTCGTTCTGGATGTCGCGGCGCCTCACTTCGGCGCTGACGACCGGCTGAAACCCGCGTGCCAGCGGCACCAGCTGCAGGCGGGTGCGGGCGGACTGTTCCTTCTGCTCCAGCTTCAGCGAGGTGTTCGAGCGCCAGCCCGGGCGGAACGTCAGATTGTCCTCGTAGCGCATCTCGACACCGAAGCCGAGGTCGGTGCTGTAGCCGACGCCGAAGCCGAGGGTGCGTTCCAGGTTTTCCGTCACCGAGACCCGCACCGGTACCGCGTCGGCATTCTCGGGATCCGCCGCGATGCTGACGAAGACGCTGTTGAAATAGCCGCTGCGTTGCAGCCGGTTCTGCAGGTCTTCGAGGTCCTGCTCGCGGTAGGGCATGCCCGGCTTGATGCGGTTCAGGCCGGTTATCACCTGTTCCGGCAGGGTCTCGATGCCGCTGACCTCGATTGTGCCGAACCTGAAGCGCGGGCCGCTGTCGAGCTTGACCTGCAGGTCCACGCTGTAGAACTCCGGGTCGACATCGGCCAGGCTATCAGCGATGCGCGCGGCCGGAAACTGCTCGCGCTGAAGGCCCCGCAGCAGGCTGGCCTTGTTCTG
Organism: Thiobacillus sp.; assembly: GCA_049283775.1. Taxonomy (GTDB): domain Bacteria; phylum Pseudomonadota; class Gammaproteobacteria; order Burkholderiales; family Thiobacillaceae; genus Thiobacillus. The sequence continues at coordinate 689 of JBAPWR010000255.1, read as the reverse complement.
CGACCAAAGAGCGTCGCGGAACACCATGCCGGGCTGCAGCGTCCAGGCGCGGCGCAGGGCGGAGGCACGCTCGGCGTAAGACTTGTCGACGGTGAAATCGCCGATGAAGGACAGATCCAGCGAGGTGATGCGCGAAGGCTCGCCCGGATCGACGCGGATGGTGGCGCGCCAGCCGTCGCCCAGGCGCTCGATCGAGTGTTCGATGGTCGGCGAGAAATAGCCTTCGGTCGCGAGCAGGTTGCGGACTTCGTCCGGGGTGCGGCGTGCGAGAAACTGGAATCGCGCGCGGGAAAGCCGGGGATCGCCACGCTCGCGCATGATCTGCAGATGTGGCTCGAGCAGCGGCCGCAGTTCCGCGGGGACGACGAGTTCGACCTGATAGTCGGCGGCCTGCGCTGCGGGGCTGGCAACCCCCATCACGAGAATGGCGGCGAGGATGAAAGGGGTCGAGCGGCTCAAGGTCGGATGCAGGTCTGTTTTCCGGCATTTTATCCGCAGGCGGGGCCGCGATGCGGTCGCGTCACGGCTTTATCTGATTGCGCGGATCAGGACGCTGCCCGGGGCCAACGGTTGCGGGATGAGCGCGTCATCGGGCAGTCCGCCAACCCGCGCGGGGAGAACGGCAAGAACGGAAGTTCGGGCGGTAAGGGCACGACCGCCGTGAGGCAATGGCGTTCATCTGCGCAACC
>JBAPWR010000254.1:0-2435 GCA_049283775.1 Thiobacillus sp. | reverse complement strand
GCTCATGCCGATGCCGTTGTCGGAAATCGTCAGTGTGCGCGCGTCGCGGTCGAAGGCGATGCGGATCTTCAGGTCGGGGTCGCTCTCGAACAGCGCCGGGTCGGACAGGCCCTCGAAGCGCAGCTTGTCGGCGGCGTCGGAGGCGTTGGAAATCAGTTCGCGCAGGAAAATATCCTTGTTGGAATACAAGGAATGGATCATCAGCTGCAGCAGCTGTTTGACTTCAGCCTGGAAGCCCAGGGTTTCTTTGGTGGCGGACATGCCTTTCTCCCGTTAACTACGAACAAGTTGAACGGAAATGGGGGTGGCGGCCGGGTCTTTCAAGCCCCCGGGCCGGGCAGGTCGGCGAAAACCGGAATCCGCCGGGGAGGGCCTACTTCTGTCTGGTCAGAAGGGCCAGCAGTTCGGTCTGTGCGCAGTAGGGCTTGGCGCCTCTCGCATGCCGACGCCGGAAGCTGCCGTCGGACTGCATTTCCCAGGACTGAACGTTGTCGCGCAGGTAGGGCTTCAGGCCTTCGGCGATCACGCGCTTCTTCAGCTTGGGGTTGAGGACGGGGAAGCCGGTTTCGATGCGGCGGAAGAAATTGCGATCCATCCAGTCAGCGGACGAGAGATAGACCATGTCTTCGCCACCATTCTTGAAATAGAAGATCCGCGTGTGCTCGAGAAAGCGTCCGACCACGGAACGCACGCGGATGCGCTCGGACAGGCCGGCGATGCCGGGACGCAGGGCGCAGACGCCGCGCACGATGAGGTCGATCTTGACCCCGGCCTGCGAGGCGGCATAAAGCGCGGCGATCACCTGCGGCTCGAGCAGTGCGTTCATCTTGGCGACGATGGCGGCGGGTTTGCCGGCGGCAGCGTTCTCGGCTTCGCGGTTGATCGCCGCCACGACTTCGCTGTGCAGGGTGAAGGGCGACTGCCACAGGCGCTTGAGCTTGCCGGCCTTACCCAGGCCGGTGATCTGGGTGAACAGGCTGTTGGCGTCTGCGGTGATCGACTCGTCGCAGGTCAGCAGGCCGAAGTCGGTATAGAGGCGGGCAGTGCGGGCGTGGTAGTTGCCGGTGCCAAGGTGGGCGTAGCGGCGCAGTCCGCCATCCTCGCGGCGGATCACCAGCGCCAGCTTGGCGTGGGTCTTGTGGCCGACCACGCCATAGATGACGTGGGCACCGACTTCCTCTAGCCGGGCGGCCCAGTTGATGTTGGCCTCCTCGTCGAAGCGTGCCATCAGTTCGACCACCACGGTGATTTCCTTGCCCGATTGCGCGGCGCGGATCAGCGCCATCATCAGCTTGGAGTCGGTTCCGGTGCGGTACACCGTCTGGCGGATGGCGACGACGTTGGGGTCGGCCGCCGCCTGCTCGATGAAGTCGATGACCGGCTGGAAGGATTCGAAGGGGTGATGCAGCAGGATGTCGCCTCTGCGGATCTCGGCGAAGATATCGTCGCCCTTGGCCAGCCGCGAAGGCAGGGTGGGTACGAAGGGGACGAACTTGAGATCGGGGCGGTCGACCCAGTCGGGCACCTGCATCAGGCGCACCAGGTTGACCGGGCCGTGCGCCTGGTAGAGGTCGTCGGGCTCGAGTTCGAACTGTTCGAGCAGGAATGCCGCCATCGAGGTCGAGCAGTTGTCGGCGACTTCGAGACGTACCGCTGCGCCGAAGTGACGCTGCGGCAGCTCGCCCTGCAGCGCCTGGCGCAGGTTCTTGGTTTCTTCCTCGTCGACGAAGAGGTCGGAGTTGCGGGTAACGCGGAACTGGTAGCAGCCCTCGACCCTCATGCCAGTGAACAGTTCGCCGACATGGGCGTGCAGGATCGACGAGAGGAAGACGAAACCGTATTCGCAGCCTGCCACCTCGCTGGGCATGCGGATTACCCGCGGCAGCGCGCGCGGCGCCTGCACCACCGCAGCGCCGGAATTGCGCCCGAAGGCATCGCGGCCGGAGAGTTCCACGGCGAAGTTGAGGCTTTTGTTCAGCACGCGCGGGAACGGGTGCGAGGGATCCAGCCCGATCGGGGTCAGCACCGGCATAAGCTCGCGGAAGAAGTAGTCGCGGATCCATGCCGCCTGTGTCTCGTTCCACTGGGTGCGGCGGATGAACTGGATGCCCTGCGCCGCGAGTTCGGGGATGACCTCGCGATTGAGCACCTCGTACTGTCGGTCGACCAGCTCGTGCGCCATGCCCGCAACCGCGCGGAACTGCTGGCGCGCCGTAAGACCATCGGCGGAAAGCTGGGTCGAGTTGGCGCGAATCTGCTCCTTGAGTCCGGCCACCCGCACTTCGAAAAACTCGTCCATGTTGCTGGACACGATGGACAGAAAGCGCAGCCGCTCGAGCATCGGCATGTTCGGATCTTCGGCCTGGGCCAGCACGCGGCGCTGGAAAGCGAGGATGCCGAGTTCGCGGTTGATGAGGGTTTCGGGGCTGGGAAGA
>JBAPWR010000253.1:0-4312 GCA_049283775.1 Thiobacillus sp. | reverse complement strand
TGATGCGCTGGTTGCAGCGCAGGCCCAGGGCCGCGCCCAGCGCCTCACGGTCGACCATGCCGCGCACCACCACCGCCAGGCCGGCCGACGCACCATATAAATAGACGTTCTGCGCCATGAAGCCGGTGTCGGCGGCACTGTAGCGCGCCTTGTCTTCGTCGCTCGCCCCGCTCATGCGGCCAAGGTCGGCCACGTAGACCAGATTCAGCGGCGCGGTCGCGACGAAGTCCTGCATCCCGGTCAGGGCGCGCAGGTCGCCGTCCGCCACCTTGATCAGGGTATGCGTCGGCGGGTCATAGCGAAACGCTCCCTCGGCGGTCGCCAGGTAGATCTCGACCTCGCGCCAGTCGCGTGCCGAAGGCGCCGTGCGCTTGCCTGTGTCAGGCCGGTTCACCCCACCCGCTGCCCACAGCAGATTGGCCAACACCTGCGGCGGCAGCGGCTTGGCGGAAAACTCCCGCGTCGAATGCCGCATCATCAGTGCCTGCATCAGGGGCATGCCCCCCGAGGTCTCGGGCGGCGGCAGGCTGATCGTCGCGGTTTCCTGTGCTGCCGCACCTGCCATCATGCTCATCATCACCCCCACCAACGGCACCCATCCCATGTTCATTTGCTCTCCCCTCGCAATCGAATGTCACTATTAATCTAGTGCCGCCTCGAAGCGAAGCAAGGCAGCCAGGCTTGGGAATGTGTGCGCCACACGATTTCAGTGGCAGGCGATCAGGCCTTCTCTCTGGCGGCAGGCTGACCACGGCGCCGGCTCAGCCAGTGCATCGCGATCGCGATCAGGGCGATGGCGAGGAACAGGGCATAGGGTGCCAGGTGGTTGACGGTCGCCGCCCAGGCGCTGAGCTCGTTCAGCAGCAGCGCCCAGATGCCGATGGCAATGTAGGTCGAAATCAGCACCACGGCCAGGTTGACCCAGGGACGCAAGCCGATGAGGAAGCCGATGATCGAGCCCACCACCGGGCCGGTCATCCAGAACGGCACGAACACGAAGACGAACAGGCCGACGATGCCGAACTTGCGCACCGCCCCGCCGCTGGCCTCCGCAGCGCGGTGGATGCGGGTCAGAAACGGCTGCAGTCTCGGCAGCGCGATCAACTGCCGCCAGCTCAGCGCGAACAGGGGATACACCACCATCACCTGGATGCTCTCGACCAGCATGTTGAGCGGCACCACCTGCGCATGACCGAATCCACTGGCGTAGCCGAAGGACATCCCCGCCGCCCGGCCGATGACCATGTTCAGTCCGGTCATCGCCGCATAGGCGAGAATGCTGTCGGGAAAAAGCTGCCAGCCGATGCCGAGCGCCAGCAGTAACAGGCCGGCCAGCGCCAGGCCGATGCCGAGGATCCGGCCTTCGGGGCTGGAGAAAAGGAGTTCACGCATGTTGGGTTCCTGGACGACCGGGAGTGGAGTGGAAGCGGCGACCTGCCGCTTGCTCGCCGGCCATTTTAATTGCGCATGGGGTCGCTCACCCAGGTTCCAGGCTTTGCTTGCGATGCCGGTGCAGCAAATGCAGCGCGACCGCGATCAGCACGATCGCGACCACCAGCGCATAGGGGGCGTAACGGTTGACGTGCGCCGCCCAGGCACTGAGCTCGTTCAGCAGCAGCCCCCAGATGGCGATGGCAATATAGGTCGACACCAGCACCACGACCAGGTTGACCCAGGGACGCAGGCCGATCAGGAAGCCGATGATCGCCCCCACCACCGGGCCGGTCATCCAGAACGGCACGAACACGAAAACGAACAGGCCGGCGATGCCGAAATGCCGCACCGCACCACCGCGCGACTCTGCGGCCTGTTGCATGCGCTCCATGAAAGGCTGCAGGACTTTGAGCTGGATCAGGTGACGCGTACTCAGCACGAACAGCGGGTAGACCACGAGTACCTGGATGGTCTCGATCAGGATGTTGAGGGGAACCACCTGGGCATGGCCGAAGCCTCGCGCATAGCCGAAGGTCATCCCGGCCTCGCGCCCGATGATCAGGTTGAGCCCGGTCATGATCGCGTAAGGGAAGACCCCATCCGGATAAAGGCGCCAACCGATGCCAAACGCCAGCAGCATCAGGGCGGTCAGGCCGAGGCCGATGCCGAGCATCCGGCCTTCGGGGCTGGTGAAGAACAGTTCACGCATGCTGGATTGCTGTTTTACCTGGCCAAGGCCGCAGGGTCTGAAGAAGGGTGATCAGGCATGGCGGGCGGTTCTCGGGTCATCCGGATTCGGGTCGTTGACGGGTATTATCGGGCCTTTGCTTTGCACCAATGCGTCGCACGCGCAGCCCCAGTGTCGATGAACATACCGGCGAGAAAACTTTCCATCAAGTCTCCGCAAGCTGCGGACGCCCATGGCACGCCCGCCGCCTCCGCCCTGGAGGACGCGGCGACCACATGCCTGCGTGATTGTCTTGCGCGTCATCAAGCCCAAATTCCGGGCCTGGCCGAGGTGGCCGAACAACTGCATAGCGCAGAGAGCCTCGACGCCCTCGTCGGCCTCTACGAAGACTGCTATCCCCTGCTGGAACAGGCGATGTGGTCGGATGCGGCGGATTTTCACGCCCTGCTGGCGACCTACCAGTCGCTGTTCCGCGAACAGGAGGCGCTGATCCGGCAGCGTTGCAGGAACGATCGAGTCAGCGATGATCGCCATCATTTCATCCTCGCCATCCCGGTGGCGGATCGCCCGCCCCACCTGCGCGCCTGCCTCGAAAGTGTCTACCAGGTGTGCATGCTGTTCGACTACGGCGGCCACGCTTCCGGCATGTGGGACAGGATCCGGGTCGTCGTCGCCGAGGACAGCCGCGACGAAGCCAATGTCCGCCGCCATCAGGAACTCGTAGCGGAATACCGGCAAAAAGGCCTGCAGGTGATCTACTTTGGTCTGGCCGAGCAATACGAACTGCTGCACGCGCTGCCGCCGCCGCAGCGCGAGCGCCTGGGCCATCTGCTCACCAGCCAGCCGCGCGACCGCTTCTATCTCAAGGGTCAGGCCGCCAACCGCAACCTCAGCTACCTGAAGTTCCTCCAGTTGACCGAGGACAAGGCGCGCACACTGTATTTCCTGGTCGACAGCGACCAGAGCCTGTGCGTCAACCGGCAGACCGCATCCGGCGAGGAAGCGGTCTACGCGCTGAATTATTTCCACGCCATCGACCGGATCTTCTGCAGCACCGACACCCTGATGCTCACCGGCAAGATGGTGGGCGACCCGCCGGTGTCGCCCTCGGTGATGGCGGCGAACTTTCTCGACGACGTCAGCGCCTTCTTCGCCCAGCTCGCCGGCTTGCGCCATGAGGCGGCGTGCAGCTTCCACGGCGCGGGACCGGTTGCCGGCGACGCCGCCTACCACGACATGGCCAGGCTGTTCGGCTTCGACCAGCAGGCGACGACCTTTCCCTACCCCTGCCGGCTGCAGGGCGCCCACGACCACGGCGCGTGCCTGGCGGACTTCGCGCAGCGGCTCAATGCCTTCTTTTTCGGCGAACACCTGACGCGCAGGACCTGGTTCGCCTACGGCAGCGGCTTCACCGAACTCGCTCCCGCGCGCACCATCTACCCCGGCAATTACATCGTCAACTACGCCGGGCTCAAATACGTCATCCCCTTCGGCCACCTGCGCCTGCGCATGTCCGGCCCCACCGCCGGGCGCCTCATTGCCGCCGAGATCGGGCCGCGCTTCGCCTCGTTCAACATGCCCAACCTGCACCGGCGCACCACCGAGGCAGGACTCACCGACGACTTCCGCCCCGGCGTGGAGCTGGACGACGCCAACGTCGATCTCTCCAACGAATTCGAGCGCCAGTTCTTCGGCGACCTGATGCTGTTTTCCACCGAGGTGCTGATCAGGAAGGCCGACGTCACCCGGCCGTTTGCCCAGGATGTGATCGAAGCCGTCGTCGAGCAGAAAGAGGCCGAGTTGCTGGCGCTTTACCAGCAAAAGCACGATGCCATCGTCGAGAAAAACCGCCAGCTCGCCGCGCTGGTGTTCGAGTCCGGCCACTGGTGGCTGCGCGCCCGCGAACTGGCTGACGCGCTGCGCCAGGTCCGCGCCTTCGTCGACAACATCGACCGGAACTTCGGCGAACACGCGCTGGCCTGGCGCCAGATCCAGTCCGCCGAGCACCGTGCCGCACGCAAACGGCAGATCGTCGAAGCCCTGATGGAATACCGCGCAGAGCGCGATGCCTGGGATAGTTTGTTCTGACATCGCCTAGCTAGCGAAGGCCAGGCGATCACACCCCCTCTCCCCAACCCTCTCCCCCAAGGGGGCGAGGGAGCGATTCAAGCACTCATCATTCCCCTGCCC
>JBAPWR010000252.1:0-7037 GCA_049283775.1 Thiobacillus sp. | reverse complement strand
CCTGCCGATTCTGACCGCGGTCATCTACATCATCGCGCGCGGTCGAGGCATGGCGGATCGGCAGCGGGCGAGCATGCAACGGGCGAAATCCGATGCCGATGCATATATCCGGGAAGTGGCCGGAAAGTCGCCGGTTGAGCAGATCGCCGACGCCAAGGCACTGCTCGATGCCGGCACCATCAATGCGGATGAGTTTGCGAAGCTGAAAGCCAAAGCGTGTGCCTGATGCCGCGAGGCGCATAGCAAAAGTGCTCGGGCCACGGCTTGGAGGCATGGGATACCTGCGTGCTATCCGCGAACTCCCGGCACGATGCGGGACACCGGAGTTCCGCTCTTGGCGAGCACGATGTGCGCGCCCTGCGGCTTGCTGCCATGCCATTGCCCAGCGCCTCGGGCGACCAGTTCGCCCGGCGCCGGCGTAGCTGATTCGGGAACGCCGGAAGGCGCCTGCTCAGATCAGCTTCTCGCGCTCCAGCTCGGCGAGATAGCGCGAATAGCCCGGTTCGGCGATCCGCCCGCCTGCGGCCTGTTCCAGCGCGGCGGCAAAGCCGGGTTCGTCGTCTTCGGGATCATCCGGCACCACCAGCATGCTTCCGTCGGCCAGGCGGATGCGTATGCCGTTGACCATGCCATTGGGCTCGGCGTCGCAGATGAGGTAGAGCGGGCATTCTTCATAGGCGACGATCTGGCTGATCGCGAGCCAGAACTCCCGGGCGCCGAAGCGCCGCTCGGCGCGGCAGCGGGCCGGGTTGCCGAGGCCGAAATCCTCCGGCCGGACAGCTTCGGTTTCCTGCAAGGGGAAGATCCTGATGAAGGGCATGGCGGTGGTTTCCTCTTCTGGTTTACGGGTGGACGCCAGCATTATCCGGTCAGCGGAGGCTTTCGCAGCCAAACGGAAGAGTGTTGCTGGTTTTCGGGCGCGAGGCCTTGCACGAACCCATAGCCGGTGAGGACCAGACCGCCCCGTCGCCGGCCGCGGCCCCCGTGCTACCATCCGCCCGCCATGCAACTCCCCCAACTCCGACAACGTCTGCGCGACCTGGGTGCTGCGCCCTGCCACGAGGGGCGTGTGCTGCGGGCGTGGGTGCAAGGGCGCTCGCTCGACACCAAACGGCGGCGCGCCGAAGACTTTCTTCCGCTGGCGGTTCGCAATGAACTGCCAGCGATTTTCGACGAACTGAGGGGCCTCGCGGGGGTGCACTCCGAGCACCCCGGCGAGGATGGTTCGGCGCGCTTGCTGGTGCAGCTGGCGGATGGCCAGACGGTGGAGAGCGTGCTGCTGCCGCGCGACGGCGTGTGCGTGTCCACCCAGGTCGGCTGTGCGGTGGGCTGCGTGTTCTGCATGACCGGTCGCGCCGGCCTGCTGCGCCAGCTCGCTGGCGCGGAAATCGTCGCGCAGGTGGTGCTGGCGCGTAGCCGGCGCGCGGTGAACAAGGTGGTGTTCATGGGCATGGGCGAGCCCGCCCACAATCTCGACAACGTGCTGGAGGCCATCGAGCTTCTTGGTGCTGAAGGTGGCATCGGGCACAAGAATCTGGTGTTTTCCACCGTCGGTGACCGGCGCGTGTTCGAGCGTCTGCCGCAGTCCACGGTGAAGCCGGCACTGGCGCTCTCGCTGCACACCACCGATGCCGAACTGCGTCGGCGCCTGCTGCCCAGGGCTCCTGACATCGCGCCGGCCGAACTGGTCGAGCTCGGCGAGGCCTATGCCCGCCGCACCGGCTACCCGATCCAGTATCAGTGGACGCTGCTCGAAGGCATCAACGACAGCGAGGCCGAGCTGGAGGGCATCGCCCGCCTCCTGGCCGGCAAGTACGCGGTGATGAACCTGATTCCCTACAACAGCGTCGAGGGCGTCGACGGCTTCGAATACCGCCGCCCGAGCTGGGAGCGCGCCGCCGAGATGGCGCGCCGCCTGCATGTGCGAGGAATCCTGACCAAGCTGCGCCACTCGGCGGGGCAGGATGTCGAGGGCGGTTGCGGACAGCTGCGGGCGCGGGCGGTGGGCGCGGCGGCGCGCGCCTTAAACGTCCAAGGGGCCGCCTGAGCCGGCCCGTCTCAGGCGAGCCTTTCGCCCAGCGCGCGCAGGAGTTGCGCGCCATCGCCCCGCCAGGCACTGCCATGCATGCAGGCAAGGGTTTCGGGCGAGGTCGAGGCCAGCTTCTCCAGCATCTCGCCCGCGTACCTGGTGTGCGAGAAGTAATCCATGTTTGCGCGGAACGCCTCGCTGGGATCGAGTATGTCGGCCTCGGTGAGAGCGGGCAGCTTCGCCCCGCCCTGGGTGAACAGGTCGCCGCAGAACAGCGTCTTCGTGCGTTCCTCGCTCAGCAGCCCGCATTCCCAGCTGTGCGGCAGGTGCGGGGTGTCCGACCAGCGCACCCGGTGGCTGCCCAGATCGAGTGTCTCGCCGTGCTGCAGGGTCTTCGGGGCTCGATCGGCGATATCGTTGATGGACACCAGGCCCGCCACCTGGCTGCAGAGCGGCACGGCGTCCGGGGCTGCGGCGAGCCAGTCGTTGAGGGAACCGCATTCGTCGGCCTCGACATGGGAGAAGCCGATATAACGCAGCGATTCGATCGGCAGCACGCTGGCCGCGGCCTCGCGCACCAGCGGGAACATGCGCCGTGGGCCGGTATGGAACAGCAAGGCCTCATCGGCGGCGATGAGGTACTGGTTGAATGAAAACTCGAATCCGCCTTCGAACACGACCGGCGTATTGATGCGGTAAATCCCGTCGGCGATTTCCTGTACGTTGGTTCCGGATTGTTGATTGGTGATGGTCATGGTCTTTTTTCCTCGACTGTATGTGGGGTGGACTCTTGATAAGTAAACAATGCTGTTCACCCAATTAACCATAGACGGGGTGTGGGGGTTGTCAATAATTAAATGAACAGCTATGTTCACCTAATATGTCAACGCGAAAATACACCAAGACCCGCCGGGCGCAGCAGCAGGACGAGACGCGCGCCAGGATCGTCGATGCGACCGTGAAACTGCATGAGTCGCTGGGCCCGGCGCAGACCTCCATCAAGGCCATCGCCGAAACGGCGGGCGTGCAGCGCCTGACGGTCTATCGCCATTTCCCCGACGATGCCAGCCTGTTCGAGGCCTGCACGACTCGCTACCTGGAGTTACATCCACCGCCGCAGCCGGCGATGTGGGCGGCCATCGCTCAACCGGGCGAACGCAGTCGCATCGCTTTGTTGGCTTTCTACCAGTACTACCGCCAGACGGAAAAAATGTGGCGCGTGGCCTATCGTGACGTCGATCAGGTGGCGGCGCTGCAGGCGCCCATGGGCCGGTTCGAGGCCTACCTCGACCTGGTGGCCGATGGCCTGGTGCGAGCCTGGCACACCACGCGAGCGGCAAGGAAATCACTCAAGCTCACCCTGCGCCATGCACTGCGCTTCTCCACCTGGCAATCACTGAAAGATGCGAAGCTGGGGGACAGGCAGATCGCGCAACTGGTGCAGGGCTGGCTGGCGGGTATCGGAAAAGCGCCGACGGATCCTGAGTAACTGACCCGCCATCAAGGTGCGCAAAAGCCGACCGCTCAGACCACGACTTCGGGAACCCAGGGGCCAGATTTTTCCGGATTCGAAAGGTCGACGCGGAAGTCGCTGCGGAGGAAACCCCGGTAGAACCTGTTGCGAGGGGCGATCGCCTCGTCGCAGATCCTGATGACGTCGCGCAACACAAGTTCGGTATTGTCGGAGCCGGGACGGCCCGCGACCTGCCCGGCGGTTTTGCCATCGGCTGCTTGCACGGCCTTTGCTTAAATAAAGTCATTCACGCCTTTACGGGTGAGGAGGTTTGATGAAGAGTTCCTGGAAAGACAGCATCTACCGGCAACGCGAGGCATTGGCGCAGATCCTGCGCGAGCCCCTGGCGCTGTTGGCGGAGCGTTGCGCCCCGGAATGGGGCAGCTGCGAGGCGCTCGAGGAGATCCTCTTGGTGCATTTCGCCGATATTCCGCACTGCTCCTTCCTTTATTGCATGGGAACGGACGGCATCCAGCTCTGCAACAACGTCGGCCAGGACGGGGCCGAGCCGGGGTACCTCGGCCGCGACCGCTCGCAGCGCCCGTACATGAAGGAGCCGGTGCCGGCGTGGGGGTTCCTGCTCTCGGATGCCTACATCGGCCTCAACCGCCAGCGGCCTTCGCTGACCGCACTGCAGGTGGTGAGCCGGGAATCACGCGCGCTGGGCTATCTCGGCGCCGATTTCGACCTGCGCAATCTCCCGGTCACCGCGGCGCTCTACGACGAACCCGGCTATTGGCGCCAGGTGAAGGGCGACCCGGCGATCCGCAGCGGGGTTTTTCAGCAATGCCGGGTGGAGAGCGCGATGGACGGCAACCTCGAACAGGCGCTTTCGATACTGGAAGAACTGCTGACGCAGCGCGGCGTGTTCCAGTGCCAGATCCATTTCTCCAGCAGCCAGGTGACGATCTGGACCCTGGACGACCCGTTCCGCTATCGCATCCTCGACCATGAGGCCTTGAGCGACCCGGACATCTGCCTGGTCTATCCGCCTTGCGCTTACCCTTCCGATGCCGCGATCCCGCAGCACGACATCGGCAAGATTCTCTCGACCATGCAGGCGCTGCGCCTCAGCGATCCGACCTTCTACCTGCGCATGGCCTCGATCAACATCATCGGCGACATGGTGAGCGTGACCTTCTCGTGCGACGGCACGCATTACATGCCGCACGTCGAATTCCTCATGAAGGGCACGTCGTTCTGGTTCTGAGCCATCTTGCGATCGGCCGATCTGCTGCCGTCTGCAGCGTCCGGTTCCTATCGAGTCGGGTGGGCCAAGGGGGATATCATCGAGCCATCGAATCCATTCAAGATTTCGTTCAGTCATGGCCAGACGCAGTGATTTCGTCGAGTTTGTCGCCGAGCAGATGGCGTTCGTCGGCGGGTTGCGGATGCGCGCGATGTTCGGGGGCTACGGGATCTATCAGGACGACTGCATGTTCGCCCTCATCGCCGACGACCGGCTGTATTTCAAGGCCGACGTGGCGACGCGCGGTGACTTCGAGGCAAAGGGCCTGAGTCCCTTCACTTACGTGGTGCGCGGAAAAACGCTGACGATGCAGTATTTCGAGGCGCCGCCGGAAGCGTTCGAGGCGCAGGAAACCATGCGCGCCTGGGTGCAGAAGGCGCTGGGTGCTGCGCTGAGGGCCAGCCAGGGCACGCGCAGGAAGGATTAGTCCCTCGCTGGTTTGTTGCTTTGGTCGGTCGCGATGCCGCAGAGGCAGCACGTCGTCGTGTCGGGACGATGGAAACACAAAAAGGGGCAGCCTCGGCTGCCCCTTTTCACGGATTCGCTGGCATGCGAACGAACAAGCCGGAGATGGGCTAGTTGCGGGTTTTCGCGGCCGTTTTCCTGTTGGAGGACCACCCGGGCGAATACCCGGCAATCCTGCAGAGCGAGCCCTTGACGGGTTTGCCGCTGTCGAAGCGTGTCACGCTGCAACGCGATATCTCGCCGCGTTGCGACAGGTCGGACAATGAATTGCGTACCGTCGGAAGCGGGATGCCCGTTTCCTGCGAGATCTCGTGGTCAAGCAATTGGCCGTGCTTTTTCAGGCAGTTGATGATCAGGATGGTGTTGGCATGCATATCGATTTCCTCATGAGTGATGAATGAAAGGAAAGTCCACACCGACGATATCGCCGTATCGCCCATATGAAAGCCCAAAACCAAAAAGGCCACCTTGTCTCAGGTGGCCTTTCTAAGCTGATGATTATACACGAATTATTGACTCGATGCCGAAATCGGGCAAAGCGGGCGCGGCACAGGGGCGGCTTGAACCACGGTTCTCGTTGAGCCGCCTTCTTATGGCGGGGCGCTGACGCGTCCCCCGATCCCTCACCTCAAACCCAGCGCACCACCTCTTCCAGCGCCTGCCGCGTCTTGGCCGGCTGCGGCTTGACCCGATAGCCGAAGGCCACCATGACGGCGAGGCCGAAGCGCCCGTCCTCGAGCAGCCCGTCCTCGTTCAGCACGGCGTTGGCGTTGTGCTGGTTGAAGCCCTCGATCGGGCAGGAATCGATGCCGATCATCGCTGCGGCAGTCATCATGTTGGCCAGCGCGATGTAGGCCTGGCGGCAGCTCCAGTCGAACACGGCGCGTGGGGTGTCGAGGCGGAAGTCGGTCGCGTGGAACTGCGGGTAGAAGGTGTGGCGTCGTGCGATAGCCTCGTCGGACATCCGGATCACGTCGCGCATCATGTGCTCCGTGTAGTCCGATCCGGGGCGCATGTCTTCCTTGCGCGCGAGGATCGCGACGACATGGCTCGCGGTCGGGAACTGACCCTGGGCGCCCCAGCTGACGGCGCGCAGTTTTTCGCGCAGGCTCATGTCCTGGATGACGACGAAGCGCCAGGGCTCGAAGCCGAACGAGCTCGGTGACAGCCGGCCGGTTTCGAGAATGAGATGGAAATCGTCGTCGGCAATCTTGCGTTCCGGGTCGAATGTCTTGCAGGCATGGCGGAAGTGGAAGGCTTGCAGGATGGCTTGCTTGTCGATCATGGCAGGGTCCGGAAAGGCAAACGCGGTTGACGGGTGGGCAGTGGCAGGGTGGTGTCCCGGTATCGGGATCCGCACAGTACCAGCCTGATCCTAGAATTGCTCGGTACGCAGCAGGACCAGGGTGCAGGCCTGCTCGTGGGGGATGCCGGCCTGGTCGAGGCGCGCCTCGAGCTCAGGATTTTCCGTGCCGGGATTGAAGATCACCCGTCCCGGGTTCAGCTGGACGATGGCGTCTGCAGCGGAGCTGGAAATGGCCGGGCCGACGTAGAGCGTGAGGGTGTCCACGCGGCCGTCGATCTCCCCCAGTTGGTGGGCGACCGGCAGGCCTTCCAAGGTGTCGAGCCTGGGATGGACGGGAACGACCTGGTGGCCGTGTTCACGCAGCAGGCGGATCGCCTGGTTGGAGTAGCGCTCGGGCTTGTGGCTGGCGCCCATGACGACGACGCGTTGTGCTGGATGGCTCATGCTGTAAGCGTTGAAGATTCGGATTCAGGGA
>JBAPWR010000251.1:0-7885 GCA_049283775.1 Thiobacillus sp. | reverse complement strand
TTGACCGCGATGCCTGCCAGGGCCACGCCGCCGTACAGGGTGTAGATGCTGATCGGGTGTCCGGTCACCCACAGTCCGAGGATCATCCCGGTGAAGCCTATCGGCACGGCCGTCAGCACCAGCAGGGGCTTCCAGTAGCTGCGGAACTGCGCCCCCAGGATCAAAGAGATCAGACCCACCCCGAGCAGGAACAGCCCGAGCAGGGAGTTGACGCTTTCACGGATGTCGTCGAGCTCGCCGGTGAAATCCAGCTCCACCCCGGGGTAGTCGTGCTTGATGCCTTCCCATTCCTGCTGGATCCGGGCGTTGGCCTGCGCCGTGTCGAGCAGCGATTTGTCGAGGTTGGCCTGCAGCGAGATGGCGCGGCGGAAGTTGTAGTGCCTGATCGCCCCCATGCCAGGTTCAGTTTGCACCACGAACAGCGAACCCAGCGGAAGCGTGCCGCCTCGCGGAAGCTTGATCTGCTGGCTGAGCATGGTGCCGATATCGGCGATTTCATCAGGGGCGGCACGCACCCGAACATGGAGTTTTTCGCCTTGCGCATCGGTCAGGGTGGTGACGATCGCCCCCTCGAAGTGCAGGCGGATGATTCCAGCCAGCATCAGTGAGTCCATGCCGAGCTTGCTGGCTTGGTCGTGATCGACCTTGAGGGTGACTTCCTGTTTGCCGAAGCGGGCGTCCGTGGAAATATCCTTGATCCCCGGGACGCGTTTCATGATCTCGGTCAGCGCATCGGACGCCTGCTGCAGTTGCGAGAAGTCCTCGCCCAGAACCTTGATCGCCACCGGCTTCGACAACAGCACGCTGGCCGACAGCACCTGGAAGGAGATGTTCCTGGCACCCTCGGTTTGCAGCACGTCGTCGCGCATGCTCTCGATCATCTCCTCGACGTCGCGGGACTGGCTGGTCTTCGGCGTCAGGCTGATGCTGAGCTGTCCGAGATTGTCGGCGGCAAGCTGCTCGGTCTCGGTGAACATCTGTCCGGCCACTGCCAGTGTGGAATGGATCTCGCCGGGATGCGCGGCGCTACGAACGCGTTTTTCCACTTCGCGGACGACCTTCATCGTGTCCTCGAGGGAGGCGCCCGGCTGCATCTGAACGTTGACGTTGAAGATCCTCATCGGGTCGGTGGCGAAGAACTGCACCTTCACCCAGCCCGCTCCGACCGCGACGACCGAAAGCAGGACCAGCCCACCCAACGCCGAGACGAGCCACATTGGATGACGCAGAAAATACGTCAGCAGCCGTCCATAACGGATTCTGAGACCGTGCGTAAATCGTCCGCGCAGGCGATTGATGCGCGACACCCCGTTGAGCTTCGGGTTGAGCGCGGTGACATGGGCGGGCAGCATCCAGAACGCCTCCGCCAGGCTGACCAGCAGCGCCAGGGTGACCACTAGCGGAACCACCATCATGAACTTGCCGACCACCCCCGGCATCATCATCAGCGGCACGAAGAAGGCCACCGTGGTCAGCACCGATGTCAGCACCGGGGCAAAGACCTCACGGATGCCCTCGAGGCAGGCCTGGATCGACTCCATTCCCCTCACCATGCGGTAATGGATGGAATCGACCACGACGATCGCGTCATCCACCAGCATGCCGAGCGCGATCACCGCGCCCAGCAGGATCGAGACGTTGAGCGTGTGACCCAGCGCAGACAGGGCCCAGAACGTGCCTGCCATGGCGAAAGGAATCCCCAGCGCCACCAGCAGCGCCACCCTGAATGACAGGAACAGCCAGCTGATCAGGAGCACCAGCAGCAGACCGATCACCGCGTTGCTTTCCATGATGCGGACCGCATCCCGGGTGTCCTGGGTCTGATCGTCGAGCAGCAAGATGCGGGTGTCGCTCGCACCGTTGGCCTGGTCGGTCTTGCTGATGGTCTGGTTGATGGCTGCCAGCAGGTCGAGCGCGTTCGCGCCGGGCTGGCGTGTCACCGAAAGCAGGATCGCCGGGTCACCCTCGTGGCGCACCAATTCGGCGGCCTGCTGCATGCCGCGACGGACGTCGGCGATGTCCCCGACGCGCAGCGGCTGGGCACGATCCGGCAGGTCGAGCAGAGGCAGTTCGGCGACCCGTTCAGCGTCGAGTTCGATCCCCATCACCCGCAGCAGGTATTGTTCACCGGAAAGGCTGGCGGCGCCTGCCGGCACATCGCGCAAGCTGCGCATCAGGCTGGCAGCCAGCTTGTCGGGGGTGACGCCATGTCTTTCCATGCGCGCAGGCGAGAACTCCACCAGCAGTTCCTGGTTGCGCATGCCGGATACCCAAACCTTGTCGACGCCGGGCAGCCGCTCGATTTTTTGCTGCACCGCGCGGGCATCGCGGTAGAGCTGCTCGTCCGCTTCTTTCGCCGCCACGACCACCATGGCGGTCGGAAAGCCGCTCGAGGTCGTGACCTCCATCACAGTCGGCGTGCGTGTATCACGCGGCAACTGTGTGGCGGCGGCGAACTGGACCTCGCGGCGCAGGTCGTTGATGCGCTTGTCGAAGCGGGCAGCGCTGATTTCGTCGAAGCGGACCAGGATGGAGGAGACGTTCTCACGCGAGGTCGAGGAGGAAAACTTGATGTCCGCAACCTTGCGGATCGCACCCTCGAGCGGCTCGGTGACCAGCTTCTCGACGTCGCTGGCGGAGGCGCCGGGCAGGGCAGTGACGACCATCACCCAGTTGAGATTGATTTCGGGATACTGCGCCCGCGGCATCTGGAAGTAGGCGATCAGCCCCATCACCAGAACCAGCAGATAGGAGACATTGGCCAGTGGATGGTTTTGCAGTAATTTTCGAAGCAAGGGCATGGGTTGGCAGTCGCCTGTCGCGGCAGCTTGTCGGTCTATACTATCGATTGTCCCACGCTTTATCCGTCATCCAGCCGGCGCGTTTCAGGAAAGACCTCAATGTTCCATTCAATGTTAATCGCGTTCCGGCTTGCGCTTGGAATGGTGCTCGTCGTTGGCCACGCCGTGGCGGCCGGCCCCCCGTCAGTCAATTTTCAGCAGCAGGGAACGCGTCTGCTGGTTTCCGGCAGCCTGAGCGTACCCGTCGCGCCGGCGACCGCGTGGGCGGTGCTGACCGATTACGAGCGCGTTCCGGAATTCGTTCCCGGAATGCGCGTGTCGAGGGTCATCGAGAAAGGCGACAACACCCGGGTGCTCGAGCAGCAGGGCGAGATGCTCGCCAACAACATGCGCATGCTCTACCTTGGCACCCTGAGGGTCGTCGAGGAGCCCATGAGCAGACTCTCCGTACAATTTCTTTCCGGCACTTTCCGCAACATGCAGGGTCAATGGATCGTGCAGGGAGAAAGTGCGCCGGTGACGCTTGCCTATCAGCTCGACTACGATACGGGAACGCCGTATCCGTCGCCGGTCATGGTCGGAATGTTGCAGCAGCAGGTGATTCATTGGGTCAGCAGCCTCGCTGCCGAAATGGAGCGGCGTCCCCCGCCCAAGCCGGAACCGAAGGCCAAAGCCAAGCCCAAGCCCAAAGTCAACAATACCAACAATACCGGCAAGCAAAGGACGACGACGCAATGACTCTCCGCTTTGGCGTGGCAATCACTGCGTTTCTGCTTGGAATATCGGCAGCACCGGCGATGTCCGTCGCCGCCGACCCGGGTTTGCGTGTCAATGCCGACACAACTTTTGGTGTGATCACCATCGATGCGGAAATGCTGGTGCCTGCGGATGCCAAGACCGCCTGGGCGGTGCTGACCGATTACGACAACCTCTCCAGCTTCGTTCCCGAGATGAAATCGAGCCGCGTCACCCATGCGCCCGGCCAGCCCAAGCGTCTCGAACAACGCGGCAAGAGCGGCATGCTGTCGTTCTTTACCCCGGAACACATCGTTTTCCATCTCGAGGAAACGCCACCCGAGCGCATCAAGTTCAACAAGGTGGCGGGGGACGTCCGAAGCATGCGCGGCGAGTGGCTGATCGTCGGCACCGGCAATCCGGTGAAGGTGTTCTATCGGGCGCGCATCGTACCCAAGGTGCCGCTGCCGCCGCTGCTCGGCGCGACCATGATCGAACTGGACGTGGAGAGCAAGCTGGCTGCGATCAGGCGTGAAATCGCGCGGCGCGCTTTTGCCTCGGCAAGAAGTCTCTGAGCGTGAGCGCCACCGTACACAAGCAGCCGGTATCGGTGCTGGTGCTGATTCATGCGCCGGACGGGCAGGTGCTGCTGCTGGAGCGTGCCGATGCGCCGGGTTTCTGGCAATCGGTGACGGGGTCGCAGGACCCTGGCGAGACCCTCGAGCAGACCGCCATCCGCGAAGTGCTGGAGGAAACCGGCCTCGACGCGACCCGCTATGCGCTCACTGACTGGCACATCGAGAATCGCTACGAAATCTATCCGCGCTGGCGTCACCGCTATGCGCCCGGCGTCACCCACAATACCGAGCATGTCTTCGGACTGAGACTGCCGGCTCCGCTGCCGGTCGAGCCGGCGCCAAACGAACACCTGGGTTTTGTCTGGCTGCCCTGGCGTGAGGCTGCCGAAAAATGCTTTTCTCCCAGCAATGCGGAAGCCATCCGCCTGCTGCCGTCACGTTTATAATTTTTTCCATGAGTTCTCCGCTGCACGTCGCCAGTTACAACATCCACAAGGGGTTGTCGCAATTCAATCGCCGGCTCACGGTTCACGAGTTGCGCGACCGCCTCGGCACGCTCGGGACCGATATCGTTTTCCTCCAGGAAGTGCAGCACAGTCACGGCTTGCGCGCGAGCCGTTTCCAGCACTGGCCTGGCAAGCCGCAGCATGAATTCCTCGCGGGTCATCTCTACACCGAGTTCGCCTACGGCAAGAACTGCGTCTACGACACCGGCCACCACGGCAACGCCATCCTGTCGCGCTACAAGATCCTGTCGTGGGAAAACGAGGACATCTCCTCGCACGCCTTCGAAAGCCGCGGCATGCTGCACTGCGAAATCGAGGTGCCGGGCTTCGCCGAGCCGGTGCACTGCATCAATGTCCATCTCGCCCTCAACGAAGCCGGACGCAAGCGCCAACTGGCGATGATCGTCGCGCGGGTCCACAAGATGGTCCCGGACGATGCGCCGCTGATCCTGGCAGGCGACTTCAACGACTGGCAGGTGCGCGTCGGCCGCTACTTCCAGGATGAGCTGGGCCTGGTCGAGGTCTTCGAGACCCATCATGGCAAGCCGGCGCGCAGCTACCCGTCTATCCTGCCGATGTTCCAGCTCGACCGCATCTATGTGCGGCGTTTCACCATCGAGGCCGCGCAGGTCCACACCGGCAACGCCTGGCACCGCATTTCCGACCACGCCGCACTGACCGCCAAGCTGAATCTGGCCGGATGACCCCGCGCGGCCGCTGGCGAAAATTGTTCTTTCGCGGCGCCGAGCCGGTTCCCGGCAACCATGTGCGGCTGCTGCAAAGCGGCGGCGAATATTTTCCGGCGCTGCTTGCGGCAATCGATGCCGCTCACAGCGAAATCCATCTCGAAACCTACATCTTCAACGTCGACCCGAGCGCCATGTCGGTACGCGACGCGCTGGTTCGTGCGGCACGGCGCGGCGTGCGGGTGCGCGTGCTGATTGACGGCATGGGGTCGCGCGAGCTGCCGCAGGACTGGCTCGATCAGATGCAGGCGGCCGGGGTGGTCGTGCAGACCTACCGTCCGCTGGTGACCGGCTGGCGTGCCAATCCCCACAGCCTGCGGCGTCTCCACCGCAAAGTGACCGTGATCGATGCGCGCATCGCCTTCCTCGGAGGGATGAACCTCATCGACGATTTCGAGCCGATACGTTTCACTGCGCCGCGGCTCGATTTCAGCGTCGAACTGCAGGGGCCGCTGATCACCCAGGTTCATCGCAGCGCGCTCAAGCTGTGGCGGCTGGTGGCGTTTTCGCGGCTTCAGGCAACGGATCGGACGGTACGGGCCGAGCCATCGTGGCCAACCGACGGGCGCATGCGCGCAGCCTATATCGTGCGTGACAATTTCGCCCATCGTCGCGACATCGAACGCAGCTATCTCGCTGCGCTGGCGCTGGCGCGCGAGGAAATAGTCATCGCCAACGCCTATTTCATGCCGGGGCGGCGCTTCATCAAGCTGTTGAAGAATGTCGCGGCGCGCGGCGTGCGCGTGCAACTGCTGGTTCAGGGTCATACCGATCACCCGTTTTTCCAGACTGCGGCGCGTTCGCTTTACCGTGAACTGCTCGCCGCCGGCGTGGAAATCCACGAATACCAGGCGAGCGAATTGCATGCCAAGGTCGCCGTGGTCGACAGCTACTGGGCGACCGTCGGGTCGAGCAACATCGATCCGTTCAGCCTGCTGCTGGCGCGCGAAGCCAATATCGTGGTCGAAAACCATGCCTTTGCCAGCGATCTGCGGCAGCGCCTGCAGCAGGCCTTGGCGCAGGGAGCCGTCAGGCTGGATGTGGCGAACTGGCGGCGCCGGGCCTGGCCCCACCGGGTGTTGTCCTGGCTCGCCTACGGCGGGGTACGCATCATGCTGGGCCTGGCCGGGTTCCGCCGCTGGGTGTAACGCGGATTCTCAACCCCGTGTTCGCGCCAGCAGGCGCTCGAGCTGACGGGCGAAGGCCTGCCGGTCTGCCTGCGACAGGGCCGCCGGCCCAGACAGGGAAACTCCCGCGCCACGCAGGCCCTCCATCAGATTGCGCATCGCCAGCCGCTCCTGGATGTTGTCCGCGTCGTAGACTTCCCCGCGCGGGTCGAGCACCCGTGCTCCCCTGGCGACCAGTTGCGCCGCCAGTGGTATATCCGCGGTGATGACCAGATCGCCAGCGGTGACGACATTCAGCAGATGGTTGTCGGCCACATCGAAGCCCATCGGCACCTGCAGCGCGCGGATATTGGGCGAAGGCGGAACCCGCAGAAGCTTGTTGGCTACCAGGGTCAGCGGCAGCTGCAGCCGGTCGGCGGCACGGTAGAGGATGTCCTTGATCACCGCCGGGCAGGCGTCGGCATCGACCCAGATATGCACGCGGCGCCCGTCTTGCCCTTGTCCTGCCACCGTCAGCGTTTGCCGCCCAGCAGGCTGCCGAGCACGCCGCGAATCAGCGAGCGTCCTACCTGACTGCCGATGGCTCGCGCAGCGGACTTTGCCAGCGCTTCGGCGACGCCTTCGCGCCGGCCGCTGCCGCCGAGGAGGCCCCCCAGCAGTCCGCCAGCGCCTTGTGTCCCCGTGCGTTCAGTCGCCGCGGCGGCTTTTTCCGCGGCGGCAGCGTCTGCCGCTGCGGTGGCTGCCGCGGCACGCGCCTTCAATATTTCATGGGCCGACTCGCGGTCGACCTGTTTTTCATAATGGCCGGCAATCAGCGATCCACGGATCGTCGCACTGCGTTCGGCCGGGGAAATCGGGCCGATCTGCGCCTGCGGCGGCAGGATCAGGGCGCGCTCGGTGATGCCGGGCTTGCCCTTGGCGTCGAGCATCGACACCAGCGCCTCGCCGACACCGAGTTCCATGATCGCGGCGGCTTCGTCAATGTCCGGATTGTCGCGCATGGTCTCGGCGGCGGCGCGCACCGCCTTCTGGTCACGCGGGGTGAAGGCGCGCAGGGCGTGCTGCACGCGGTTGCCAAGCTGTGCCGCAACCTTGTCGGGGACGTCGGCAGGGTTCTGGGTGACGAAGAACACCCCGACCCCCTTGGAGCGGATCAGCCGCACCACCAGTTCGATCTTGTCGACCAGCGCCGGCGGGGCGTCGTCGAACAGCAGATGCGCCTCGTCGAAAAAGAACACCAGCTTGGGTTTGTCCAGGTCGCCAGCCTCGGGCAGGTTCTCGAACAACTCCGACAGCAGCCACAGCAGCAGGGTGGAATAGACCTTGGGCGCGGCCATCAGTCTGTCCGCGGCGAGGATATTGACCACGCCGCGTCCATCGTCGGTCTGCATC